>JAFSHE010000228.1 GCA_017440445.1 Oscillospiraceae bacterium
AGGACGAGCCGCCTGCTGTGTACATTTCGCCCCTGCCCGAAACAAGCCGCATCAGCAGTGCGGAAAAGCTGCCCGATGCCGCCGCACCGCAGCAGATGACCCCGCAGAAAGCAAGCGGCGGGAGTATCAGCCACAGGTCCTGACCGCCTGCTGCGATACCTGCGCAGGAAAGCCCCGCACCAAGCCCGTACACGAGAGGAACGAGCCACACCAGCCATCCGCCTGCGGCGAAGTAGCCGAGAACATATTCAACGAGCAGAAACACCCCGCACTGCGCCATCCTGTGCAGCACCAGCGAAAGAAAATCCCCGCCCTGTGCGGCAGCGGAGAGGTCCGTTCCCTCAAGCGGGAACATCAGTGCGATAACTGCGCCTGCGGCAATTCCCACGGCGCACAGGATAAGCTGTACGGCAAGCCTGTGGTCTTTGGCGGGACGGTAGCTTTTGCGTGCGTATTCGCCCTCGGTTATGCGGGGCGAGGCGGTGGTCTGTTCTGAAAGAGGGCTGTCCTTGTCCTCGGTAGTTGCGTCCTCGTCAGAGTGCGTGTCCCCGACATGCGTGTCACCGACAGACCTGTCCCCGACAGAACTGTCCTCTGATCTGCGGTAGTAGCCCTTGCGGATGTATTCGCTCTCCGCTATGCGGGGAGAATGGACTACCTCGCCTTCTGTTTCTATGACGGAGGGGCGCTCCTCTGCCTGTGCGGGCGGGTGGAGGATGCGCTCTGCTGACATACCACCTGAAGAACGTGGCAGGTCGGGGGCGGGTATGGCCCCCCTCCAGTCCATCACATACTGACGTCCCACCGAGTAGGGGATGTGTTCGGGCTTGTCCGTTTCTGCGGCGGGTAGCTCCTTTTTATCTGTCATAAGCTGCTGCATGATATCACTTCCTTTGGGTAATTGTATGCCGTGGGAGCGTGAAAAATTACAATTCGATTACAGATGGTTACAAGTTTGTAATAATCGTTGATTTTTGGTTTTTTAAGATATATAATTAACTTAAACGGGGTGACGCTGTGCGAAACCATGAAAATCGCTGCCAACCATACTCGTACACGGGAAACGGGCGAACACTGTTCGCCCCTACATTTCACCCGTAGCTACCGAAATCACCCATCAAAACAGGGGGAGGTGCGGACATGAAACATCTTATCATTATCGGCACTGCGGTGCTGAATGTAATAGCTGCAACAGGTGCATGGATAGGCGGGTTGTACATAATATTTCAGCACAGGGACAGCTTTCTGCTGCTGATGCTGTACTTCCTTCTTCTGGCGGTATACGGGAGTCTGACAGGCATCCCGCACCATATATGCGTTAAAAAATACGGAGTAAGCAGTATGCGTTTCCTGCTGTCCACCTCGCTGCCCGTGGTCGGCACGGCGGCGCTGTATACGGTATACTGCATCCTTGAAATAAACAATGCAAGCGGGATGTTCGCAGGGCTTCAGGCGGCGGGCGCAGTGCTGGCGATGATAACCGCCCTCGGTGCGGCGGGAATATTCCTGCTTGTCACATTGATATCCCAGTATGCACTGGTAAGCTACCTCATAAACAGAACGGACAGGTCAGCAGATGAACCATCGGACGAACCATCGGAATGACCGATATTCATACTGCGGAACACAGTCATATACTCGGGAAACGGGCGACCGCTGTTCGCCCCTACATAAAAAAACACAGTCACGTACACGGGAAACGGGCGACCGCAGGTCGCCCCTACGGATAGTTACGCATTATGCGGCGGGGGCAAGCCCCCGCCCTACATGAGAATACAACAACACACAGAAACGGGGAACAAAAATGAAAAGAACCATCGCACTGCTGCTCATGCTGTCCTTGCTGCTAACGGGCTGCATCATCTCGGACGGCACCACCTACGAAAAAAGTGAGAACCTCCAGCTGCTGCTGACAATGTGTGACGGAGAGTATCTGGGCACAGAAAACTGGAACACCATCTACGAATTCATGCCCGAAACGGAGCTTATGGACGGTGAGTTCGCCATAATAACCGCAGACGTTACCTTCCTTACAGGGGGCGAGGCGGGCTATCAGCAGAATGTTCAGATAGACAAGCTGAAGTCCTGCGAGATAGTTTCAGCGGAGCGTGCTGCGATGTTCTATGAAATTCCCGATATTACGGAAATGGATTTCTCCGAGGGACACCGCCTGCTGATGTGGCAATACGGGGAAACACTGCGGCATATCCTGTTCAACCGTGAGAAGTACACGGTATATCAGGGCTGTGAGCTGATAGGAACTTATGACACCTGCGAAACGATAGGCGGCGTGCGTGTGCTGCGCCGTAACGATACCACCACCGAGCAGATAACAACGGGCTGCGGTCAGGGAATAACGGCGTGTCCCGAATACTGCGTGCTGCCGATGGCAGGCGGCGAGCAGGACAGCGGCTCACAGACGGGCGGCACATCGGGCGGCTATACAGGCGGCGGTGCGGATATCACCACAGGCGACAGGACCGCCATAACGGTGCGTGACAGGGACGGCAGGACGGTTTCCCCAAATGATATATCCTGCGTGATGCTCCCTGCGCTTGACGGGCCGCTCCCCTACGACCCGTACAATGTTCCCGACGGCGCATGGCTGCTTCAGGAGGATGTGGCGTGGCTATTTAATCCCACCAGCAGATATCCCAGAAGATACTTCCCCGAGGACGAGCTTCACGGGCTGAAGGTCACCTGCGCATCCACCTACTATCAGGTCTACGACGGGGAGAGCAAATTCAACGGCTGCTATGCGGAGTTTGAGGGCAGTCTTTCCCTCAAGGGAGTTATCCGTGTGGAGCAGACAGACGGCACGTTTTCCAGAAAAGGCGATATCATCTTCACCTATGCCGAGGGCAGTAAGATTCCCGAGATGAACTTCGACGACAACCCGCCCGACAAGATAAACCTCGGCAATATCGACAGCTATCCCGTGGCCATCACCGAGGGCATCCCCCGTGACGGCAGCTCGGATTTCGCAGAGGTAACGATAAGCGGGCTTAAGCTCCAGTATATCATAGACTACCGTCTGCGCGGCGGCCGCACGATAGACGCTACCCTGGAGAAATACGCTCACCGCACCTTCCTGCTGCTTGACAGGGACGGCAGCGAGATTCCCGCCGAGGAGGTCACCGCCTGCTACGATAACGGCGAGGCTGTCACCTACGACCCCGAAACGGTCGGCGTAAATACGGTGATAGAGGTTGACGGCAGAGCGTGGATAGGCAAGGAGAGCGTGGTCAGGGATAACGCAGTGGTTCGCTATAAAACGGGCGACGAGGTCTGCGGGCTTACGCTCACAAAGGCAAGGTCGCTGTACGGCTACAATAAGGGCGAGTGCGTTTTCCTCGGCGGCGAGGCGGAGTATGACGGCACTCTCTCCGTGATGGGAGATATATTTGTAGAGGCAAAGCACGAGGCGCTTGGATATGTGACCAACGTATACCTTGACGTCAGCGAAAGAAGTCAGTTTCCCGAGATGTGCTACGACAAGTCCGACAGCAACCGCAGGATAAAGCTTGGCAGATTGTCTGCCATCCCCGAGGCGCTGAAAGCTGTCATCCCGCAGAATGGCTCGTCGATAAAGGTGAATGCACTGGTCACAGGGCTGCGCACCTCGTATTATAACAGCATATCCCACGGCGAAAACGAGGTATCTGCGACCCTCAGTGGGCTTACCTCGCTGGAGCCTATCACTCCCGAGGAGGGCAGCGGCGCATGGCAGCTCAGCGAAAAGCTCTGTCTTGACCTTATCCCGCTGTATGAAAGCGTTGGCACAGATATCCCGATAGACGTGACAAAGCATCCCGATTACGAAACCGTAAAGGAATGGATAGAAGACTATACATCCATTGATTATATGCTGTATCTGCGCTCGCAGAATTATCTGGAAAGATATATCTCTGTGATATATCTCGGCACAGAGAAGGCTGATTTTATCTGCACAGCCGACTACTATTTTGCGGAAAACTACTATATGGACTACGTTTCGCTGTACAGAAAGATGTTCTATGTAAAGGACAATATGATAGTCGGCTACCTTGACGAGGATATGGTGCAGGGTCTTACCTTCTGTAAGGGTCCGCAGGACGGAAAGCTGACAGCGTACAAGGACGACGGGCTGTATCTTCTCGACACCGCCACAGATACGCTGACCCGCCTTTTTGAGGCAGAGGGTATATCGGTGAAATTCTCGGGCGCAAAGCATGTGATATACACTGCAGACGGCTCGGATAACCTGTGCATCTACTACCGTGATACGGGAAAGAGATATCAGACGCCCATCTCCGCATGGCGTGGCTACGGAATATGGTACACCGACAAGTATATCACCTATCTTGAGTACAATGATTCGGGAAATGTCACCGAAACGCATGTGTACGACCTTGATACGCATGAGGATGTTATGCGTCCAAGCGACTATCAGAGTATGACCACCCGTGTGACAAACGATGAATACTACGCAGAGCGGTATGTGGACGGCGAGAACAAAAACACCTATATACGGATAGTGCGCCTTTCGGACAGAAAGGAAAAGGTATTCGACCTTTCAAAGATGGCGATAAGGCTCCGTGAGGAGTATCTTAAAAACAACAATATACCTGCGCTTGCGGGTATCGTGGACGGACTTCTGATACTTGATGGAGCGAAGATGTTCACGCTTGATTTCGACAGCGAAACGATAGCGCCGATATCCGCCCCGTCTGATGAATACCCCTCATGCTATGTCATGGGCGACCTGCTGATAACAAACAGCTACGATTACAACGGCGAGGCACGGGAGAT
>JAFSHE010000229.1 GCA_017440445.1 Oscillospiraceae bacterium
TCTGCTTCCCGAGGACGAGCAGTCTGACAGGAGCTGTCGTATTTGTATCGTATATTTCAGTGAGCTGCTGGATGAGATATCCGAATATGGTGAGCTTTCGATAACTATGACATCCGAACTGTATGATGATGTGGGCGAAGCGTTTGAGGAGTTCAAAAAGGGCATAGTTGACCACATCTTCACCGAAAACTACGGCAGTCAGAACTATGAACTTCCGAACGGAGTCGATGGTATCTTCGCAAATTATTTCTGGGAAATAGTTCAGGAAGCTCCTTGTGTGAGCAGAAAGATTGCAGAATTCAATCGCGAGGAAACAAGCAAATTCAACGAGTGGCTTCCTGAAAGGAATAAACATCTTGCACACATGGGCAAAGTATAATCATTTATATTTTTTTGAATATCTTTCAGGGACACGGCTTGCCGTGTCCCTTGCTTTTATCGCAGATTTTTCAAAACATAATACCATTTGGCGGCATGGGGTCATGCCGTCCTACTGTTACGATATGTTTTTTCGCAGTTTTTGCGGAAAGTAAAAATGCGAGATGTATAATCAGAACATGAGGACAGGCAAACGCCTGAGTTCTCACATTATTCCTTAAGGCGCCCGGTTGTCAGGGCGTAGAGTTTGACAACAGCGACCGACAGTGGCTGAATACTGTCGGGGCGACGCCAACGTTCAGAATACCTTGTGGATACAAATAACAAGGAGGATAACAAGATGGCTGATATCAAGGACAAGATCAAAAAGCTGCTGGCGCTTGCGACCAGCCCTAATGAGAACGAGGCGAGAGCCGCGCTGCTGAAAGCAAGGGAGCTTATGGCAAAGTACAAGCTGGAGGAATATGACCTCGAAAGCAAGAAAGAGGCATCCGTTGTGGATGAGCTGGTCGGAGTTAGCTGCACCGCTATGACAAACGGATGGATAACGCAGCTTGCAACAGAGATCGCAAAGCGTTATTGCTGCACACCCTTTATACAACGCCGAATAGGCGGAAAACGCCGCTGGATCGGTTTTATCGGGTTGGAGGATGATTTCGCCGTATGCAAGCAGGTATTCTTGTATGCCTGCGAATTTGTGTCAGACGAATGTGATAATATCCGCAGAATAGGTTCCCTGACAAGATGCAAATCTGACATAAGGGAGCTGTGCAATGCTTATGGATATGGCTTTGTAAAAGGCCTGCATGATTCCTTTGAGGAGCAGGATAGGCTGCACAATGAGTATTCACTGGTACTTGTACCACCTGATCCTGTGCTGGAGGCATCAAGGTATATGGGTGAACCTCAGGTTTTAGGTGGCAGCGACGGAAGCAAAGTATACGGAAGCTCCGCATATTCTTCCAGAGGCTATGTGGATGGCAAAATGTTCGACCCTATGACTAAGCTGGAGGGATAAAAGCAAGTCCGACTTCTTCCTGTTGCAGCAGGGCGCAGATAGTATGCCCTGTTGCATTATATCCCGAATGCACATTTCCGCAGTTTTTGCGAAACGCAAAAGCGGGAGTGTATAATAATATCATGAGGACAGGGAAATGCCTGAATCCCCGCATTATTCCTACAGGCGCCTGGTTGTCAGGGCGTAGAGTTTGACAACAGCGACCGACAGCGGCTGAATACTGTCGGGGCAACGCCAACGTTCAGGTTACCTTCGCAGGAGAGAAAAACTGTGACAGAGATGAGTTTATCCGTTCCTGCGTTTTATCATGAAGGGAGATGGTACTTATGGCAATCAGTCTTAAAGAAGCGACCTACTGTTCCGAAAAAGGCTACATCGACAGAGCGGAGGACATCCGTGAGATCA
>JAFSHE010000230.1 GCA_017440445.1 Oscillospiraceae bacterium
GGTGTTCGCTCCGCAGGTGCTGCTTATCGGCGCAGATGGCTACAACGACCTCAGCACACCTGCGCAGAGCCTTGAATTTCTGCGGTTCGTGCCGTTTGAAACTAGCGTCCTCGGCTATCTTGTGCTGATGTTCGTTGTAAGGATGTTTGCTGCTTTCGCAGTGGGAACATTGGTGATGCTCATCAGCCGATACAGCGGCAGCACGATAACTGCAGTGTGCATAAGCGCGGCGATCATCATAGTGCCTGCGGTGCTTTCGGGAACGGGTGTGTTACCTATTCCGAGTGCGGCGGATGTTGTGGGGTATTGTGTTATACGATAAAAAAGAAATCGGTGTCGCTCGTGTCGATGCCGATTTCCTTCATCTAATCACAGATTTTTGTATAGCGTAGTCTTTCTCACGCCTGTCAGTTCAGTTATCTCTCTAACGGTGTATTCGCCTGTGTTGTATAGCTTTACCGCCTTTCGGACAGCTTCTTTATCGGTAGCAGGTCTCCCACCCTTACGCCCTCTTGCTCTCGCAGCGGCAAGACCCTCTTTTGTCCTGTCAGCTAGCACATCACGTTCAAATTGTGCCAGTGCTGACATAAGCGTGAACAGGAGCTTTCCAGTGCTGCTAGTAGTGTCTATGGATTCTTTGAGAGATACCAGATTCACCCCACGTCCATTGAATGTCTCCATAAGCCAGATGAGGTCTTTGGTGCTTCTTCCCAGACGGGAGAGGGACTCCACAACTACGGTGTCCCCCTCTGTCAGACGCTCCAAGAGCTTTTCCAGCTCCGGACGATTGCGTTTGGTACCCGTCATCTTTTCGTTATAAATATGGTCAACGCCGTACTTCTCCAACATATCAATCTGACGGTCGAGGTTCTGCTGCTCGGTTGAGACTCGGGCGTAGCCGAATACGAAGTTCCGCATCACCACTCACCCCCGCAGTAGGCATATTCACAGAGAATTTCTTCTACCGCGGTTTCAACGCCCTCAGGGATGTAAAGCAAGTCCTCAACATCATCGACGGTGTAACCATACTCAAGGAGCAGGTCGATATCCTTTTCCGAAATTCCAATATAGCTTGCAAACTGCTTCAATTCTTTGACAGCGGTGCTCTCAAACCATTCAGCATAGTCCTCGGGCTCGGCGTGTGTCCACCAGTACGGACGATAGCTGTAATAGTAATTCAGTGCATCCAGCTTGGCAGTGTTGAACTTCGAAGCGGCAAGCTCTCCATCGGGAGATACCCTCAGAATATCTCCGCATTTTGCATCAATTTCCGTATAGAATTTCGTCACAAGCCCGAGCGTAATCAGCGCACAATCCAGAATAGCAGCAGTGCTTGCATAGATGTAGAAGCCTTCTTTCTCAAAGTGATATAATGCCAAAGGATTATCACCGTTGATGAAGTAAAGGTTCTTAGTCGCGTCAAGCACCGTTATAGTAAAAGACCCCTCGAGCTGTTCAGCCATCTGTGCGATGCTGTCAAAGTCGAGGGTGTCTTTCTGTTCAAGAAGCTGGACAGCTATGTAGCTGTCAGTCGCTATCTTTGTTGCGGGGGTTTTAGCTCTCTGCGGAGCTTTTCGTCATTATGAAGTACACCATTATGCGCTAGAGCAAAATCCGTCATACCGCAACGCCCCGAAAATGGGTGATTGTTGTAGTTCTCAAACTTGTTGCCCTGTGTTGCCATGCGAGTGTGCCCCATAACGATATTACTCTCAAAGGGCAAGTGGAGCCTCATCTTATGAGCGGCAAGCGGTCTCTTGAAAATACTCAACCTACCATCGTGGATATAGGCAAAGCCAGTAGCGTCAGTGCCTCTGACCTCGCACTCCTTCGAGAGAACTTTCAGCACCTTCTCTCGTTGGTGCTTGGTGAAGTAATTCCTGTAATCAATCAAACCGAAAATTGCACACATATTAATCATCCTCCATAAAATCAACAGGCTCATTTACATACAACTGACGCTCCTTGAGATATGCTATCAGTTCCTTATGCTTTGTAGCGTCAAGTGTCTTGACAAAAGTAGTCCAGCTGACATTAGCAATCTCCTTATCTGTGAGATACAGAGCCAAATCACACACCTTGTCTACCAATTCAAGAGTAGCTATGATGGTGTTTGCTTTGAGAGTGCCACGGAACATACGAAATTCTATCGTGTTCCAGTTAGTGATGTTTACGCAGGCGTATCTTCCGTTGCCGCCCTTTTTAGCGTTCTCCATGATCTCCTTCGGGTCATGTTTGTAGCCATAGCGAGCCGCCCATTTGTTCATTGCGTACTCGGTGCGGCGGCTGAATTTCAGAAGTTCCGCCCAGTGATGCTCCACAAAATACAAAACCCGAGAGATAGCTTCATCCTGCTCCTCTCGGGTCTCGCCAAAGGCTGTTCGATTAACGTGGACATGAAGTCCGCAAGTGGTGGTTTTGTGGCTCTTGTATCGCATGTGAATAGCCTTGCCACAGAGCCGCTCCCATGGCATATATGCTCTGTGGTAATCAAGGGTCATGGGATGTGTGACGATTTCCATGCCGTCATTGAGGCTACCATCAGACTTGATGTAGATGTGCTCAGACAGCACATTTGCGAGGTCAATGAGAGCCTGCGCATTATCTCCAATCTTACCGCCTTCATCGATTTCAAGCTCAACACCAAAGTAGCGGTCACCCTCACCGAAGAACTCAGGATCAGGCTTATAGCTGTAATCTCGGATAGGACCCTCGTTACGGTGGCTAAAGCAATTGTCACAGTAAGGGCAGTCATCGTCATCATAGTAGTTAGCGTAGTCCTGATGAATGATACGTCCGCAATCCTCACAGAAGTGTAGTGGTTGTCGTAGCAGTGATCGCACAGCGGCATACTCATTGTGCCAGCGTTGTCGTCGCTCCAGATGCGCTCGCCGCAGTAAGAGCAGACGATGGTTGAATCGTCAAGACAGTCCGAGCAAAGATATTCGTCCTCAAAATAGTGAACAGAATCTCTTGTGAGTTCGCATCCGCAGCGGTCGCAGAAAATGATGTCGTTTTGCATTGTATTGTCCTTCTAAAATCAGTATTCTTCAGCAAAAAGCATGGTTGAATGAGTCTCGTCGTCAATGACGAATATCTTGCCTGTAATGGGATCAGTGCTGGGAAACAGGTGCTCCGCAGAGTATTCGGGACATTCCTGCTCGTAAAGTATCTTCTGCTGTCCGTTCTCGACAGAGAGCGTGAATACCTGAAGATAATCCTGCTCCTCGACATCCATGGACTGAATAAGTTCCCACAAAATAACCTGTGTCATGATAGGGAGCCGCTCTGAGATGCCTTTGGTACAATAGTGCTGATTGTTGAATCTTTGTGCCATGATTTCCTCCTTAAAACAGAAAAAATCCCCTGAGCCGTAGCTCAGGGGAACGTTCTATGATCCGATAATTAATCGGGTAGCTTATATAGCTACATGGAGATAATATATAACTGAAATCATTTTATATTGCTATAATCTTGTTTTGGTAACTCCGCAACAGAAAAACGCATCTAGACGCAAAAATCCTTTACAGAGGTAAACACAATTCAAATAAGAAGAGCTTTCTGCCTGCAAACGCTAAGCGACAGAAAACATAATTGGATATAATATTATCGTTTCGGTGCACAATAATCTTGTTTTGGTGCATGGGGTTAATCAAAAACCAAAAACAAACGATAAAAGATGCGAGGGCATAAGTATACCTGCGGCTGTATATGACTATGTTTTTATAAGCGAGCCACACCTTGACAACTCCCCCAAACAGGTATATAATACTCTAAAAGGAACTTGCAAACCGCATAGCCAAGCCACTTAAAAGATCGCTAGCGATAGCGGGCGTGAGTCATCTCGACCATAATCGCTAGCGACCTCGCACTTTGGTGCGGGGTCGCTGCTTTGCATTTATCAAGTTTATAAGGAGGCAAAAATGGAAGAACCAGAATATCTGTATCATTATACTAATGTCGAGTCTTTGGCTTTGATACTCAAAAACAGAACCATACGTTTCAGGTCGTTAGATCAAATGGATGACTTACAAGAGCAACAAACTGCCGATTTAAAGAATATAGGCAGATTCTGCTTCATAAGTTCGTGGACAGATAGTGCCGATGAAAGTATCCCTATGTGGAATATGTATGCCTCCTTAAATGCAGGTGTGAGGATTAAACTATGCACGAATCCTTTTGTTGGCCAAGATATCACAAGAGAATTATCAGATCGACTTGTTTTCGGTGGCGGTTACATTGGTTGTTACAGCTACATTCCTTTTGAAACAATGATTGAGCAAGGCTTTCTTGCCAAGCAAGCGGCAAAAGGTGATATGCTTAGAAAAGTGGAATACACTAACGACAAAAACTTGTTATATCCACGTATTCGTTCTACTGAAGATGAAGGAAAACATTTGTATATGGGAAAACTAGGTGTTTATAAAAATACACACTGGGCATTCCAAAACGAATGGCGTTACATTTTCACTACAATCCCCATTAAATCTGCACCTATAAAAACGGAGGAATTATTAGCCACATGGGATGAGATGGCTTATGATCGCGATAATGCAAACCCTCCATTCACATATTACGATATGACAATACACGAAGAAGCTTTTGCAGATATGGAGATCACTCTAAGCCCTAAAATAAGTGCAGGCAATAGGGAAATCGTAAGTCTGCTAAAAAAATGTTATAATAAAAAAGTCAGAATAGTCGAAAGCGATCTTATAAACCTGATATAACAAAAAACAAGCCGAGTCTCCTCGGCTAAAAATCACGGCG
Source organism: Oscillospiraceae bacterium (assembly GCA_017440445.1). The sequence goes on from JAFSHE010000230.1 coordinate 4,771, forward strand.
GCTCCCTGCTCAAACTTCTTATACGGTCAAGCACACGGGAGCCTGCCACAAAATCAGGGCTGTCGTAGCGTTTCCTGCACAGCTCGTCGGACATCACTTCGGGATAAGAAACAGAGGAGAGCCCCTTGCCAGGGCTCTCCTCGTCTTGTTTTTGGGAAAATTTGATGTGAGGGAACATATTTAACACCACAACAACCTTTTCGGGATATGCCAGCACCTCATGCACATACGCATCTATCAGACGCTTGACATTGTGCAATGTGCCGTTTGTAAGGCATTATCGTATCTCATAGCTTATACCGTTATATTATTTGCAAGCTTCAGGATACTCAGTGCGTCCTTTAAATCAATTCTATCATTGTTGTCAATGTCGGATACAGCAGAGTTGATTACTACATCATGTCCATTTGCGTACTTAAGTGTAAGAAGTGCATCTCTGAGAGTCAGCTTACCATCATTGTCAGTATCGCCATTGCGGTCTGAGAATTCGCAGTACATGATCACATAATCGCTCTTTTCGGAAACAGGGAGAATGATCTCGCCGTTCGCTCCTATCTTGATGTTGTCCACAAATACGAGGCTTCTGCCATCCTTTTTGTAAAGGTTAGCAAAGCTGTCTGCGAATTTCTTGTCTGCCTTTACAACAAGCTCCGTAGGTGTATTGGTTCCATCAACACAGAACATTATACCTGTCGTGCCGCGAAGAGCAGAGGCATCGATAGAGGCTATTGTAAGTATGCTCAGATCTGCCGCAGCGGGAGTTTCGATCTTAGCTCCGTCGATATACCAGCTTCTTGATTCGTCAACAACGCATGTGGTCTTGGTTGCTTTGTTGTCGATAGCCTCTGTAACATAATCGGGTACATCATAGTTTCCATTAAGGTGAATAGTAACCTCTGTAACTTCTGGCAAATTGCGAATATATGCAGAGATCTCCAGCCAGGTCATCTCAATTCCGTTTATGGAAGGGTTCTTTTTAGGCTTTATGGGAGGAGCATAGCTTCCGCCACCCGAACCACTGTCGGAGGATCTCTTAGTAAATCTTGCAGTGCTTACAGAGCTGCTTACTCCGTCAAGTACAGCAATAGCTTTAACAGTTGTTGTTTCCGAAAGTGTAAACGAGCCACTGTACTTTGTGCTGCTTGTGGTAGGTGTTGTTCCGTCTGTTGTGTAGAATATCTCCGCACCCTCTGTTGCACAGGTGATAGTAACCTTAACAGTACTGTTAAATTCTCCACCATCAGGCTCAATAACGGGTTTTCTGACCATACCCTCGATCTCGTATCCGCCGATAACAGCAGAAAGATCCTGATTTTCAAGTGTGACCTTCAGCATACCGTTAGCATTACTGTCTGTGGTAAGCTGACCGTTATCTAAAGCTGCTGTTCCTTCTACCATAAATACAGACCATTCTGCCTGGCTGCCAAGAGTGCTGTTTGCGGGGATAACAACGGTCTTATCTCCTGATACCGCACGCAGTTCAAGCTTGCCGCCATCGCCTGCGGGTATTGTCTGATATGTCTGATCCTCGCCGTTGAGGTAGATGGCAAGCTGCATGTCACTCGTCTGCATTATATCGTTAGTGAGGTAGATGTTGTACTTTGCCGTTTCGATACCAAGCTCGTTTTCTCCATAAACGGAAATCTTCTGTTCGAGCTTTGTAGTATCCATCGGTACAGTAACGGAGAATGTACCGCTTTCATCTGTCGATACGCTTTCCACTGCGGTTCCGTCGAGCATGATCGTAACTACAGTACCCGTATCTGCAAGACCTGTAACTGTAACGCTATTGCCAAAGAACGTACCGCTTGCGGGAGAACTGATCTGAAGTCTGGGTGCACCTGTCTTTACATAAAAACGATGATCGACCGCAAATGCGTCACCGCTGTTGTTTTCGCCTGTAAGTGTCAGTGTGTGTTCGCCTTCAGCCACAGTGTCAAGCTTCAGTGTAGTGGAATTGTTTGCTTCAAAGCTGCCTGTCTGTACATCGCCGTCAAGTGTCCACTTGCCGCTTACTGCCATATCAGAGCTGATGCTGATAACAGGCTCAGAATCAGCTACATAAGCAATAGTGTCAGATACCTTTGTATCATCATCAAGGAGCTTAGCATCCTGTACAGATACCTTTACATCAGGCTTAACAGGCTTTTTCATAACTATCTTTGAGCTGAATACCTCCTCAGAGAACAGCTCGCTGTTGTTTTCAGTCTGATTATATGCCATAACGCCTATGCGGTATGTCTTACCCGCCTCAAGTCCTGCGGTAACGGTCGTCTTTGTGACCCCGTCTGCATCAGCGTCAGCTGCAGAAACTACATTACCATCCGCATCAGTATATACGGTCTTGTTATAAGTGCCGCCCACTGTTATCTCTGCGGGAAGCGTACCATCCTCATCGGCGTCAATGAACTGTGAGCCAAACTCAGTAGCTGCCCAGCCATCAGCGGTTTCCTCGTAAATAGTAACAACGTAACCGTCTGTGTTTGCACCAGCTGTAACATCTGCGTCAATGCTGTAATCGCCGCCGAGAGCAATATTGCTTACAGCAGGCTTTTCAGGCTGCTCAGGATTTACATAGGTAAATGTGGCATCGGAGGATACGATATCGTTTATGTTGTTTGCCTCGCTGACAGCTACAACTGTGAGCTTATACTCACCGCTTGGTAAGGAGGCAGGTATATCGATTGTTGCACTGCCATTAACGGCATCTGCAACGCCGCCGCTGATAACTGTATAGTCCTCTGTCTGATAAAGAGGATACATGCTGCCGTCTGTTGCCTCAGCATAGATAGCCACTGTATCAAGCTGTTCAAGCTTGCTGCCTGACCAATCAACATCAAGCTGCTTATCAGCTGAATTATAGGTGTAATCAACACTGTCAATTCCGCCCATGCGCTTCATCTCATACAATGCGACATCTATACCTGACGGAGATGTGAGTATCCATTCTTCGGAATAAGCAGCTTCATCTGTAAAGCTGATGATAACACTGCCTTCGCCTGTTTCTTCGTTATAGTTGAACAGTGCGTTTGTATCGCTCTGACCATCAGCATCCTCAGATGCATCAAGCCATTTCAGCTCATAGGTCTTTGTGGGATCGTCCTTTGCAACCAGCTTTATACCATCGTTGCCGTAGATGTCGCCCATTGCGATACCCTTTGCCTCATTCTCGTTTGCTGCGGTAAAGGTTGTAGCCATCATCATATCATACGAAGAATTATAGCTGCCAAGAACTATCTCGTGCTGTTTGCGGTCTGTTGAGCTTGTTATCTTGCTGTCTGAACTCTGCTCATCAACCATATCCAAAGGCATAGTGCTTGCAACAAGTCTGGAGTTTGTACCAAGCGCCATATACAGCGTCTGACCTGTAGTCTCATCCACCCCGACAGGAGCACTCATAAGCGAAATGGGGTATGTAGGCTCGGGAGCATCGTACTTTCCGAAGCCGAAATCGACATCACCGCCCCAGTAATATGTAACGCCCATGTCTATACCGATAATAGAAAATGCACCCCAGATCTTCTGAGGATTTACTCCGACACCTACACTTGCGAGAGTTATTACTCCTATAAGAGGAAGATCGGGAGTCTGGAGAGAAGCCTTTGCAAAGCCCTCCCAGAATATCTCGTCCGTTCTGCTGTTGCGCTCAAGTATGATGTATCCGCCGCCGTTTATTACATCAAATATACTGATGACCATGTGACCTCTCAGGTAGAGGTCGGGATACCATCGAACTTCAAGGCCAAGCTCCTCAATAAGCTCGATACCGTCAGTGATGCCTATCTCTGACAACAGCACCTCAAAGCCACGCATACTGAGAGTAAGGTCTGCTCGTGCCTGCAGCAATGCGAACAACGCAAATTTACCTGAAAGCAGCAGGCTTAACGGAGGAACCTTGGAAACCATATAGATAGTGTCGTAAACGCCGCTCAAACCGCCGCCGAGACCCTGTATCCAGAACACACCGAATCCATCCACATTGATACCGGGTGTAGAGCCTTCAACATACAGATATATCTCATCAACGCCGGGAACACCGCCTGCCATTTTCTTAAGGGCAAATCTTGCCTCCATCTTCAGCGCTGTAAGGTCTGCGACGCCTTCAATGCCTACTCTCCAGCTGTCGGTAGCGGGGAATATCCTCAGGTCAAGCTTACCGCTTACCTCGGGCAGACCGTCAGCATAAGAGGGGATGCCCACATCAATAGATGCGTCAAAACCAATAAAGCCCTGATAACCAAACAGAATGTTGTCTACATAGAGGCTGAGTGAACCTCTCTTTGCCTCTCTCCATGCCATCTGGTCGTTCTTGTATCTCATTTCGATGCTGCGAAGCTGATAAGTGTTATAGTTGCTCTTTGCCAGCTTCATCTGAGCTACCTCTAAGGGAGAGGACTGCCTTTCGCTCCAGTTGAAGTTTTTTGGCAGCAGGAAGTTAGGAGACATCTGCGCACCAAAGGAGATCACTCTCTGCTTGGGAGTAGAGTCATTAACTGAGCCCGGTACTGTAGCCATCATACCGAACTGACAGTATCTGAACTCAAACATAACTCCTGCAAGAGTCTGTGCAGCGCTTGCAGCACCTGGCCAGAGCAGTGTTATCGCATTTGTATTGGAAGTGCTGTTCTCCACATCATCTACGGTCGTTCCGTCGTTCTTGTACTGTACAAGCTTGCTGTTCTCGCCGTTTTCAAAGGATGTGATGGCACACACGCCATCCCATATCCTTGTGCGGCTTTTTACAGTATATACCTTACCGTCGATATCAACATTTATGCACTGATCGTCCTTGCCATAGTTTTCTACATTAAGGGTAACGATACCATCCTCAACTTCGATACAGTTGCTGATATTGATCGTGTTATAGATGTTGCCGTATATGTCAGGCAGTGAGGATGCCTTTACCTGAACGATATTTCCGTCATCATCGTAGTGAACACCAAAGTTGCCTCTGAATTCAAGAAATACAGTGTTGTTGGGATCCTTGACTTGCTTTGCATAGTCTGCCTCGTCGGTGTAGATACCAATATCAAACACAGGATCAAGCTCGGTATAGCCCTCACCCTTTTCGATCGTAACAACACCGTAGGTAGGTGCAATATATTCGGGCTTGTCGGATACCTGGAACTGAAGCGCCTCGGAAGTGGTATTCTCCTTATCAGGATCTATCCAGTCGAATATCACCTGATACGCTCCCGAGATCATCTCATCCTCAAGCACCAGGAACATGGAGTTGTTGTTTGCATCAACAACTATATTCTTGGCAGGAACTATAACATCATCTCCGCCTGCAACAGGGTGAAGTATAGCGGTGTATGCGGTGGTATCACGCATAAGACCGATGTTCTGACCCGTGAGATACAGGCGGCGGGTGCCCTCATAGTGCACCACCTTAGGTGAGATGGTATTAAGAGTAGTTACCTCGCCAAGTACACCGGGACAGAGAAGATGGAACTCGCGGCTGCCAACGATAGCGGTACCGTTGTAGCAGATGAACTCAAAGCGACGGTACTCGCTGGCAGGGAGAGGAGAAATATTGAAGTATATATCCAGCGACTTCTCCTGACCGGGTGTCGTTGTTCCCACTGACTTTGTATAGTAGTCGCCATTATAGGGGATATTGAACTGCCAGTCGGAATAGGGAGCGCAGTTGTTTATTGCCCTTACTTCAAATTTCAGATTACCAAGGTCGGCATCGCTCACATTTTCCAGCAGCACCTGAAATTTGATATCTCCGATCCTGCCGCCGTCGACCTGTGAAATATAAGCTGTCTTATCCTCTGTCATGGTCATGGTGGTGGGAACAGAGGTGAAATTGATGGAAATGCTCTCCTCGGTGCTTACGGTGGAGTTTGTATAAACACCGTAATATGTGCTGATACGGGAAGGTGTATCCTTCTGGAGCGCACCCATATCATAGTAAAGTGCGTACGCACTGTCGGCGGTTCCGTACTGCGCGTTATAGGGGTTGGTGAAGTTGATCTTCGCATCGGGCGCAAAATCAAACACACTGGAAGCAAGGCTGTTCCAGTGACCGAAAGCCACCTGATAGGGCTTCACCATCTTGCCGCCAACCGCAACATCTACCGTATAAGCGTTTACAGTGGGAGATTTCGGATCGTCTATGGCGAAGAAGGTTCCGTTGTATTCAGTTTCGCCTGTGTTCTGAATAAGCTGCTCATTGGAGAAGGAAGAGTACTCATTCAGCACGTTGGGAACCTGATAGTAGCCGTAATCCTGATTGCCAAGAGCGGTATCCAGCATCACACGTACCTTGACATTATCAACATCAGTGGCGGTTGTAGAAACCTCATAGTCAACAGCCACCATGCCATGATGAACGGCTATCTCGTCAAGCAGACCGAGGGTCTGCTTGACTGTGATGTCCTTTACGCTCCATGTAGCGCTGATGGTATTACCAAACTTCTCAACATTTACAGGAGAGGATTCCAATCCTAAAAAGCCGTATGAACGGCCGAAGATATAGTCCTCAACAGTACCGTTTTTTCTTGTCACTCTTATGGATGTATACGAAGTATCGTAATCCGCAGACGGATAGAGCAATTCCTTGTTATCATCCGATTTTTCCAGTGAGTTTCCGTCAACGGTCTTGATGGCAAATCCGCCGTTTTCAGTGGAAACATTTACACTGATATAGCCGTCATTAAGCTCGACCTTTTTCGGCTGATTAAGCTCCTCAGCGAAGGCTGTCATCGGCAGAGCAGATGACAGGATCGAAACGCTGAGCACTGACGCTATGATTCTCTTGAATAAATTCTTCATTATATCCTCCTATACGATGCCTGTCACACTTCAACGTAGATCATGAAGCGATAGACATCTCTGCCCTGTGTTGTCACAAGGAAGGTATAGTAACCCGACTCGGAGAGTTCAACAGTCATGCTGTTCTCTGTCTTATCGGTATATGCGGTCAGATAGTTTGCGTTGTTCTTCATCTGACCAACAGACTTGATGCCTGTTCTCCAGACGATCTTGTAAGGCTCGCCTGTGAATGTAACATCGATGGTCTGTGTACCTGCTGTAGCGATGACGGTCTCATCGCGCTCTATCCTGGTACCGTTGACCTCGATACTTATTTCATCACCGCTGTACAGTCTTACCCAGCCTCTTGTTTCTGTCTTGTTTCCTGCCTCATCCTCAACAATGTACGTAACGGCATATCTGCCTGCTGTAAGAGAAGCGGGAAGCTCAAAGCTGAACTTCAGATCTGCGGTAGCTGTTACGTCGTCAGACGCAATAATATTTTCACGCAGCAGCTTTTCGATACTTTCTCTGCCCTCGTCAACGGAGGCGGATATCATTCCCTTACGGAGCATTACAGAAGGTCTGGTCCTATCCTTAACAGGAACTTCAGAGAGATATACCAGTGCGCTGTTGCCGTACTCATCGACTGCGTATATGGAGGTAGGCATACCGATCGAGTCTTCCTCAATGGTAAACTCCGTCCAGTTATCAGGTGTTGTGGAGATCGTATCAGCGCCACAGTTTATCCTTACAGTAGCGTTTCTGTTTGTTTTGATATACAGCTTATCTCCAAGATCGATGCTGTAGGTTTCGGGGTCAATGATCTCGCCGTTTGAATTGCCAAGTTTGATAGAAAGATTTTCGGATATGACATCGTCAATAACAACGGTTGCTTCAGATGTATTTCCTGCCTTGTCAGAAATACGATAGATGTACTCGCCGTTTTCTCTCACCTTGATCTCATACTTTGTACCGTATGTACCATCAGGAAGTGTTACAGCTTCATCAGTCGTCAGCGTAATGATCGCATATCTGTGATTGAAGCTGGTCTTTGCCTCGGCATTGAGTACGGGTGCTTCCTTGTCGATCGTAGTGATCCCGGGCAGGGGGATAGTATTTGTGAGGTCTGTATTGGGAGCTGCTACAACTGTCAGATATACAGCGTCAGCATTACCCTCATATATTACAGTTACCTTATTGTTGAAATATGCCAGCGTCATACCAAATGGGTATGTTCCTGTAGCAGACGCAACTCTGTTACCATCCTTATCGGAGAAATATGCATCGCTGATGGTTTTGGTGAAATCAAACTGTGCTGTGATATCCTGATTTGTCAGCTTAACTCCTGAAGCATCATAGTTTGCTGACCACTTTTCGGTCTTGACCTGCGGTATTGAGAAATCAAGACAGGTAACATTGATCTCGATGCTGCCGGTCACCTCAAGCTCGTCGTACATGTAGGAATAATTAAGAATTACCGTACCGTTTTCTTCAACAGAGAGATACGGCATGCCATAATACTTTGATTTGGTATCTTCTTCTGTAGCTGCGCCCTCGTTGGTGAGTTTAAGGTCTGTGATATGCTCAATTACTCCCTCAATCTCAGGCATGCTGATATACACTCTTACAGCGTCACCCTTCTTTGTGAGAGCCTGTGTAACGATGGGATCGGGGAATTCCTTGCCAAGTGCAGCGATGTTGAACAGTACAGATGTGCTATTGTTCTTTGCGTCAACTATATGTAATGAAAATTCGCAGTTATCGGTTATCTGAAGTGTGCGTCCGACAAGGCTTACGCCCTCAACAGAATCGCTCTTGCCTGTGCTGTATGAGGGAACAGATGAGTTCTTTCCCTTGGTGATGAACACCTTGACAGGACTTTCGTCCAGAATATCCAGATCGAAGCTGTACATATCAGCAGGGCCGATGGAGTTGATAAAGGACTCTGTATCTGTGAATACATTCTCATCGCCGTAGATTGCCTTGTAAGCCTCGGCGGATACGGAGAAATAACCCTCCTCCAGGTCTGATTCAGGCTCGCTGATGAATGCGCCGCTTATCACTGCGGAGCTGCCCTTATATCTCATAGTACCTGTGATGCCGAGAGCAGGAGCAGCATTATCCTCAGCGGGAGGCTCGGGATGCTTCAGCGTTACGGGAGGTGTTGCGATAACATCAGGTCCCTCAACGCCTACCTTGTTTACATAGCCGGTAAATGTAAAGGGCTTCTGGTCGTCGGGAGTAAATGTATACTTTACCTCTGCACCACTGTCGTTGTAGGTGAGCAGAGAGCCGTTCTTATCGGTAAGGATAGCAGTTATATCGCCGTAGTATACGCCGTCAACAACAGCACCTTCGTCATAAGCCCACACTATTTCGGGGTCAACAGGCTTATTGAAGATATTATCTACATTTACCTTAACATACTTTGTACTGCCGTCATTGTAGGTACATCTTACCCAGAACTCGGCGCAGTCAGTAAGTACGATCTCGTAAGCCTTGCCGCCGTCAACAGCCTTTGTCTGCTCAGCAGAGCCATCGGGGAGAGTATATGCGTCGGCATAGTCGTCAGCCTTGGCTACTGCCTCGAACTCCACATCAGCGGTGCCGCTGGTAACCGTAACAGTTACGGGATCCTTTGTAAGCTCTGTTGTGGAAACAGTAACGCTGGGATCAGTAGGCATTCCTGTGATGTCTACAGTAAGCTCGTATTCGTTACCGAACTTATCGTAATAGATGTTGGTATAGGTACCGTCCTGATATACGGGGAGTGCGCCGTTAAGAGCGTACTTCATATCGTAATAGAGATAGTCTATGCCGTCGATATATGCCTCTACCTTGCGTGTATGCTCTGTGATATTCTCTGAATACAGATATACGTTAGATTTGATATAAGCCGCACCAAGCTCGGGAGCGTCAGTACTCTGCTCAATAGCAGGCTTGATGTTGGGAGCAGTGATGACAACATCCACTTCTGCGTTTTCGCCATCGGCATTAACAGCAAGCTCACCGTTGATATAGCCCTTCAGGGAGATGGTATGCTCTATCATCTCTCCCTCTGCCTTGCTGTCGTCATAGGGGAATACCAGTGTCAATGTGCCTTCATCGTAGCTGATGATTCCCGCTGCGTTAGGCTCGTTGTTGATGGGATTTTTTTCAACGTCGTACAATGTGTCGACAGTAACGGGCACACCGCCGTCAACGGATACCTCAAGCTGATCTACAGGATTACTGTAACCGCCGATATACACCACTCCTACATTATATACAGATTCATACAGGTTTGAATAATTATCATCCTCTGTGATGAATTCGCCTTGAGCATCGGTAATATTGCCTATAGACGGATCAAATGCGAAGTGATATGTTCTGAGTATTCCGTCAACATAGCCGTAGTTGTATTCATCGGGATTAGAGCTGAATTCTTCATATCCTGTAACATTACCCTCGCTGTCTCTTATAGGTCTAACGTTGCAGGAGTTGGTTCCTACTATGGGATAGAATGTGGAAGCATTTCCGTATTCGTCCATTACGATGTAGAATTCCGACACCTTTGCAGAGTAGGTTCCACCACCGCCGAATTCGATAGCAGTACCCTCATATCCGCAGTATCCATCGATGTTTTGGTTCTGTATCTTTATAGGCTGTGTGGTATCCAGCTTTTCGTAGGTCCAGTGGGCATCAGCGGAATAATTATCCTCGAGAGTAGCACGGTAAACGGATATCTCACCGTTATCGCTGTACATGCTGTCGATATTAAAATACAGCGCATTTGCTGTATATCTGCTGTACTCTGTGCCGAGAATGTCCTTGTTGTAGTTATCGTAGTTCTGAAGTAGCTCGGTTGACTCGATAGCCTGAGCATACTCAAAGGATACCTGTACACTGGGGGCCTCAGAGCTGATATTTACCTCAACGCTGTATATGGGAGAAAGCTCTCCGTTGTCCTGCATGAACTGATAGCAGATGATATTTCTGCCCTCTGCAAGATACTCGCCATGACTCTTGTTATGTGCTATCAGCGCATCATATTCGATGAGATCGTCTGCCAGCTCGAAATGCTTTGTCCAGGTATAATATCCATCAGAGTCAAGCTTAGCAGCTGTTTCTCCGTTTTCATCAAGGAGCCAGCCCACGCTGTCGCTGCTGCCCTTCTGAAGGTCGTTCCATATACGGACATCAGTGATATTGCCCAGCTCCTCGCCTAATACGGTAACAAGCTCGGGCTTGATGGAAAATGTGATGTTAAGTCCGTCATCATCGGTGTCATAATAAACATCTCCATCGTTGTAAGCACCGTTTGTAGTGCCCTGCAGGAATGCAGCCATGCCGTCCTGATAGATGATGGAATCATATTTGCCTGTTGTAGTTTCGGCAACACCAACATTGATAACGTCGATCTTCTCGCCGTTTGCTCTGTCGGCAGTCTTGCCAAGGTCGATGATAAGGCTTCCGCCTGCGGTTACCGATGCGCCGCGCTCATAAGCGGAAACACCTGAGTACTCGGGAGACTTTGTGTTGTTGACAACAAACGGAGCGCCGACGCTCTCAAACAGCTTTTCGCCGCCTGCCTTCTGTCTGATGAATACATTGAGCCTGTAAGCGCCTGTTTCATAGCCGCCATCGATATGAGGTACAGCTATATTCTGGCTCTCGCTGTGAGCAAGGCTGAACTTGTCGCTTATAAACTCGCCTGTGGGAGAGCCATCGTTGTTCAGCTTTTCAAACGCAGCATAGGAGTTTTCAAAATCAATATCCGCAACGCTCACGCTGCTGTCAAGAGTGTTTGTCAGATCAAACTTGTATGAGTATCCGACAGGATCAGCTCCAACATTGTAGTAATCCATGATGCTGCCGCTGATCAGCGCTGTCTGCTTTGAACCGTTAACAAAGGATGCATCGGTGATATCGAAAACGTCATCCCTGATGCAGGTGTAGTACACGCTGAGCTCGGGCAGATCACGATAAGCCAGATCGCTGCTTGAAACATCCACAAATTCTCCTGCTACGGGAGCAAGGTCAGCAGTAGAGGCTGCAAGCTCTATATCCACAGATCCGTAATACTTGGACCAGTCGATGGTCTGTGTGGTATCGCCTACCTCTGTATAATTGCCACGATAGTCGGTGTAGTCGATGGTAACAGGAGTCCACTCCAGTGTGCTGTCAAATAAGTTCACAGGATATGCAGCACTGCTGTCAAGCACTGCAACATATACGTCCTTACCGTTGCTGCCGCCGTAAGATTCGGGATTGTAAAGAGTCATAACAACTCTTGTGTAAACATTGTCCACATCGCCTGTACTCATCCAGGGCTCCAGTACCTGAACATTGTCTACCTCGCCGTATTTTACGTCATTTTTGATAATGTCATATCTGGGCTTTACGCTGGTGAGGTCCACCTTAAAAGTACCCTCGGGAGAGGTATATGTGCTCAAGTTACCCACCTTATCGGAGGTCTTAACATGGAGCTGCTTTGCGACAGTTCCCGCAACATCAGCCTCATAGTTGACGATGCCGTTGGAATACTCAAGAGGTATCCACGCAGAATCCGCAGGAGCCGCACCCTCGTCTGTCCACTGATAATACACAGTCTGCAGATTGGGATCGTTTGCGATGATGCCCGCAGTGAAAGTAGTAGTATTAGTATCTGTAGCCTCGTCCTTAGTTATGGTAAAGCCACGGGTAAACACCTGAAGCTCAGGCGCCTTGTTATCCATCTCGATACCGACGATGGAAACAGGATTTCGCTTGCTTGTATTTCCGATAGCGTCAGTGAGTACAAATTCTGTATTGATGGCTACAGAGCCGGGGATCTCTACCACGTCATTCTCACACTTCAGCCTGATATGCAGGAAATACTCACCGCCGTGTATCAGCTCGATCTCATTATACTGAGCCTTATCGGTGATATTATATACGGGATACAGGGGATTGCCCTCGTCATCTACTGCGTCGAAATCAACTGCGTCGGCACTGTTGTTGACAACAGCCTGCCACTGAAGTCCCTCCGAAGCTGTTTCCATACAGATACCATACTTCTGCATTACGCCTGCCATGATACCTGCGCCACTGTATTCTGTTGCGGAGGGAATACCATCCACCAGTACATCGCCGTCAGTTATAGCTATTTTATATGTATACTGCTTTTCGTCGATATCATCGGTAACAGTTATGATGTCACCCAGTATGTCAACTGTGGGACCGCTTGTATCAATACCGAACTGCTTGTCGGTAATGCCTGAAAGAGAACCATCTGTGCGGTAGTTGAAAGAGCCATCACGGATGTACTCCACACCGATAAGCTCCAGCGGCTCTATCCTGCCTTCCATACCCTCGGCAATGGTGATAGGCTCGAATACCAGCTTTGATACACTGCCTGAGTTGAGGGACGGCTTTATCGACTGTATCTCCTTGAGGGGAGTTGTAACATAGTTGCCGTCAGCATCGGTGACATTCCATTTGAGCCTTACATCCGAGTTGCTGTAGCCCTCTGCCACATGTACCTGTTCGGTCATGATAAGATCCATGCCTACCCAGTCGCCGTAAGTAGCGAAAAGGTCCTCACGTGCGGGTTCTGCGTCGTCCTTTATCATGCTTCCGCTTATCTCTGCGGAGGCAAGCTGTGGCTCCACTGCATCAAGTGTAACAGTCTTCTTTCTGAGGTCAACAGTTTCGCTCAGAACAAGGGGGTTACCCGCAATATCGGTAATGGGAGATTCAACGGTGCATCCCATAGTAGAGCCTATGGAAAGCATCAAAGGATACTCACCGTACTCCGACATATCATCCACCTGAACAAGACGCCATTCCTTTTCCTGCAGGACGTCGCCCTGATCGCCCACAGCGGTAAAGCCTATCCTCTTGCCGTCAAGAACGGTAGCCTCGAACTCCACCTCGGTAGTTTCCACATCGAGATTCTTGCTTACTCTTGGGATAAATGTGACCTTTATCTTTAATGTTTTCAGAACATCTGCATTAACGGAGTTCGCCGCATGGGGACGGAGCTCATCGCCCGTATTGAGCCAGATTATAGGCTCATTGTTGTGCATATCTGCGGTAAAATTGGTATTTCCGGGGTTACGCATGTCTGCATACAAAAGCTCGAAACTATGGAAAAAATGTGCCTCGGTAATACCCATGACCACATTTCCCGGGGTGCTGTCCCAGCCTGTGTACTCAAACTCATAGGTCGAAGGGTGCTCCCTATACTTGGTGTAATACCTGTATACGGTGTTGAACTCCTTGATGCAGGATATCGCAGCATGAAGATCGTTGCTGTGGTCAAGCTCAAATGTGCTTGCCTCCCACCATGAATCAACACTCAAAGTGCCGTATGATGTAGCCAACTTTACTGTTCCCATGGCGGTACCGCCCGTAGCCTGAAGTCGGCGGTTAGACAGCGAATAATCCATCGGTGTGCTTTTATTCTTGAAAGCCCAGTGTACGGTGTTAGAAAACGAAAAATTGCACTGGTCATCATTGTTGAACTTGGCACTGATAGAGGAGTTGAGATTCTCCGCCAGTTGTCTTGGCATCAGCTCAAATCCCGGGAATTCAGGCAGTTCAAGATATTTGGACGCATCAGCCCCCAGATCCTCCTCAGCCTGAGCAGTAACGGACACTGCAGGAACTGCGCCCAGAACTATCGCCGCTGCAAGTGCGGTACTTAATGCACGCTTTCCGAAGTGTGCCAGCTTATAAAATGGATTTTTCATATAGAACTTCCACTCTCCTTTCCTGTTGATACAATATGAATGGTCGATGAGATAGTATGTTTATAATCTTCCATAATTCCTCCTTTATCCACATGTTGATATAAATTACTGTTTCTTGGTGCCGAGGATAAGCTCCTCTAAAGCTGCGTGGCTGGTCTTTTCCACATATTCTCTGAACTCGCTGAGGATA
>JAFSHE010000231.1 GCA_017440445.1 Oscillospiraceae bacterium
GATTTCGATATACCCAAGGGCTTCGCAACTGCCCTTATCGGCGCAAACGGCGCAGGAAAAACGACACTTATCGATACGCTCTGCGGTGTGATACATTCTTCCTCGGGAGAGGTGACATATTTCGGCGGTGGAAAGGATATCGATGAGGCTGAGATACGTGAGCGTATCGGCTACTGCGCAAGCACCGCATTCTTCCCGCAGGGCTGGAAGGCGAAGGATATCGCTATCTCCATGGAGCTTGCTTACAGGAGCTTCGACAGAAAGAAGTTCAGCGAGCTTTGCGAAAAGCTTGAGGTGGATACAGAGTTCACAAAAAAGGCAAAGCCCATGTATAAGCAGTCTGACGGAAACCGCATGAGAACAAGCCTTGCTGCGGTATTTGCGAGAAATACAGACCTGCTTATCCTTGACGAGCCCGGTTCCTCTCTTGACCCGCTGATGCGTGACAGGCTCTGCGACAGAATGAGAGAGTATCTCGATGACGGCGATGGTGAGAAGTCCATAATTTTCTCTACCCACAATATCGCAGATATGGAAAACGCTGCTGATTACGCTATCTTCATGGACAACGGAAAGATAATCGAGCAGGGCTTTGTGGACGATCTTAAGGAAAAGTACATGATAGCACGCGGCGACGCTAAGGACTACGACAGCGCAAAGCATCTGCTTATGTCCCACAGCAAGAACCGTACAGTATTCGACGGACTTACCCTTGCGGAAAACGCAGAGGAGCTTGCAAAGCTCGGAGTTGACAGCGAGGCACCCACTCTCCAGCAGCTTAGTATCGGACTGCTGAAGTATGCGGAGGAGATCAGATGAAAAAGATACTGAATTCGCTGCGTATCTTTACAGCGCAGTACACAGTTACCACGTTATTGCAGATATTGGGCGCTTTTTGCGGCGCCTATGTGGTGATAGCAGTTTTCGGAGTTGTTTTCGCTGGGTTTGAGCAGGTAAGTCACGACAGCTTTTTTGCAGGGTTCCTCTCGGGCTTTATCCCCGGGTTTACGGTGATAATCCCCGCCGCGGGCACATTCCTGCTTGCAGGAATATATAACTGTAACCTGCCCATAACTCCGGGCTATAAGTATTTTCACGGTATTCACGACAGCGAGAACCATTTCAGGAGAGCTTTGATCGGCGCAAATATCATATCGCTGTTTATGGGCGCATTGGGAACGCTTATCAACTATATCGCATCGTTCTTTGTGGAGGATATGTACAGCCCGATGCTTTCCGTAGGAGTGTGCCTGCTTGCAACAGGAATCATGAATTTCTCGGGTCACTGCAAGAATTCCACGCTCAGATTTGTTCTGATGATGCCGATATTTGTTGGAGTGGGCTTCTTTGTGGGATTTTCCACTGCTGCGGAGGAGGACGGAGATAAGATCCCGATGGAGATCCTTTACATAGCGCTTGCCGTTGTTGCGGTCATCTATATCGCAGGACTTATCTTTACACTTACAAAATGCAGAAAATTCTGGAGGGCTGACAAATGAGAGGTCTGAAATATCTTTGCAGGCGGGGTCTCAGCGGACCAAGAATTATCGTTCCGCTTATTCTGGCGGTGGCAATGGTAGCGGTAGTTATCATTTTCCATGAGGAGATGAATACAGAAGATTATCTGATATGCAAGATGAGCCTTTCGCTTGTATCGCTTATCGGAATAATGATGATATCGATATTTCTCTGGGCAGACGTTTCGGGCAACCGAATGATGCGGTCCTCTCCTATCTCAAAGGAGCTGCATACATTTTCACTGCCTGTTTTCAGCAGCCTACTGGCTATGGGAAGTATTTTGCTGACAGTAGTTCCTTATATCATTTTCGTGCTTGTAACGGGACTTCCCGTGATACATATCTCAGATACGCTGGTAGCAGCTGCGCCTGTTCTGGCATGGTGTACATTTTCTGTGGCGATCGCAGTACAGATGCGCTGGGGCATGCTGATACTTATTTACTCCTACATACCGCTGATGCTCTGCTTTTTCTTCTTCGGTGATGAAAGATGGGCGGGCGGCTTCGGACTTCCTTTGTGGGCGGCGGTGCTTATCTTCCTCGGAGGATGGGTGCTTGCGACCGTTATCAGCTTTATCGTATGCAAGCTACATTATAACAAGTGTGATTTCAAGGCGATGCAGCAGACGACGCCTATGTAAAAGGAGAGTAGTATAATACTATGGAATTGAAATGCCCCGTGTGCGGCAGCACAGAAATAATTACAGGTCATCTTCAAAGCTCAGGTGGTCTGGTATTCGTTCCTTTTGGAGAAACAGGCTTTTGGAAGAAAAAAAGCTCGTCTATCGATGCAAATGCATGCAAAAAGTGCGGAGAGGTGTTCGGCTTTAAGCTGACGGACTCCCCCAGCAAGCTTACTGACAGATAAATTCATACAAGGAGGAAATAATGCAGGTACTTGGCGTGGCTCTTATCATTATCGGCATTAAGGGAATTGCCGACCCGCTTATTCATTTTTTCAGCGAACGCTTCTACGAGAAACATTCCGATGCAGAAAAGCAGTACAGGTATGAGCTGCTTGATGTGATATACAAGCGCAAAAGAGCGAGATCCGCAGCGTTTGTACTGGGAATAGTCTGTGTCCTCCTAGGTGTAATGTTTCTGTTAAGATTATGATAAGCATGGCAAATTAAACAACATTTGTGCAAAAGTTCACATAATTTTCACAAAACACACTTTTAAAATACATAGAAACGGGTTATACTAATATCACTGAATGAGAGATGACATTCAGCATGATTTTGATACCGATCCCTTTTCATATAATTACCAACCAAACCAGCATCAAACCCCTGTGAGAAATCGCAGGGGTTTGATGTTTGTACAGATAAAAATAACAGGCGGCAAATAACTTGTCGCCTGTTTGTGTTTTAGCTGTTCTGCTGCCAGTGAGCAAGTGTTATAGCCTCAAATCCCTGCGGTGAAAGGATGGGCTTTGCAACACGCTTTTTGGTTTCCTCGGAAAGGCAGCGGTTCTGTGCGAACTCTGCGCCCGCCTTTGTTATCTCTGCGAGGTAGCCCTCACGCTGACGCTTTGCCTTTTCTGCGATGAAAAGCTCTCCCTCGGGGCAGAGGATTGATGTATAGTGTCCATCGCCGCAGATTAGGTCAAGCTGCTTCAGCAGTGCGGGATACATGGGCTTTGCGTCCACATAGCCGCAGGTGGTTATCACCACAAGGCGCTTTTCGTGCATGGATTCGTCACGCAGCTCGTGGAAGGAAGCGTTCTTGTCCTCCACAAGGTTTCCCATATAGGGGAGCATGAAGGGCAGACAGCGGTCTGTCATGGCTTTAAGCTGAGATGGCATACCGAAGAAATACAGCGGGAAGCTCTCAATAACTATATCAGCCTGCTCTATCTTTCCGTAAAGCTCCTGCATATCGTCCTTTATAACGCACTTGCCTGGGGTCTTGCTCCAGCAGGAAAAGCAGCCGACGCAAGGCTTTATGTTCAGCTTATAGAGGTTTACGTATTCCACCTCGGTATCCTGCGGAAAGCCCGCAAGAAATGCCTTTGTTATATTCAGCGTATTGCTGCGCTCGGATTTTGGGCTGCCGTTAAGTACTAATACTTTCATTTTTTCTCCTTGTTTTTCATGCTGCCTGTTATGTACAGATGCTGTAATAATATCTTTCTCCGAATAATGAGATCACCTTTGTGGAGAAATTTCCGCTCCAGAAGCTGATATCTCTCAGGTTTCCGAAAACATCTCCGCCGTTTGCCTTGATATACGCCTCACGTCTTGACCATATCGTATAGAAAAGACGTTCGTCGTTTGTTTTAAGGAAATCCATATAGTCCTTTGCGCACATGAATATCTCGGCAAGCTCGGACATCTTTTCGGGGGAATATTTTCTTGCACGCTGTATATCACAGCCGATGCGTGCATCCTCGCCGAGTATCAGCGCACAGCATACTGCGCCCTCAGAGTGGGATATGCTGAAATCTATATCACGGCGGTTGATAACAGAGGGACGTCCGTCACCGTTTCGGGAAATCACAAGTCCGCTGCGGTCTATCCTGTTTTTCTGAAGAAGTCCGTCCAGCAGCAGAAAGCCGCAGGCGCTTTCAGAAAGACGGTTTCCCTCTTTTACAAGTATGCCGTCAAAATATTCGCTGCTCATAGGGGAGTAGTATGAGCGTGCTTCCTCGATGCGAGAGCGAAGTGCATCTCTGCCCGCCGCAGCGCATGCAGAAAAATCAATACGATAATTACGTTCATCCATATACTGCACTCTTATCCATCGATGTAAACAGCATGCTGCCCTTTGCCTTTACCACTCCGTCAGCGGATATCACTGCGGAGAATTCGTATGCGCCGCCAGCCGCCATAGTAGCTTTAACTTCTATCACAAGCTGGTCGCCAGGGATAACGGGGCGCAGGAATTTAAAGTCCTTCACTTTAAGCAGTACATACAGCTTGTTTTCGTCTGCAGCCGCATCCTCGGGAGCAATAACGAGGGAGCAGAGCTGCGCTGCACTTTCGATAAGAAGCACGCCCGGCATGATGGGTGCATCAGGGAAATGTCCCATAAAATGCGGTTCATTCACGGAAACATTTTTTATTCCCTTTGCTGAAACATTCGGCTCAAGCTCAATGACACGCTCTATCATCTGGAATGGGGGGCGCTGCTTGATGCGCTGATTTATCTCCATTAAGTTCATCGTCATAAGCTAAGACCTCCGTCAAGCACCAGTACCTGTCCTGTCATATAACCGAAGCTGTCGGAGCAGAGTGCAGCGACTACGTTTGCAACATCCTCGGAGCTGCCGTATCTGTGCATAGGGATAGCCTTTATATATTCTTCCTTCTTCTCCTCGGGGATAGCGTCCATCATCTCGGTTTCGATGAAGCCCGGAGCAACTGCGTTTACAAGAATATTGCGGGGAGCAAGCTCCTTTGCGAGGGTAGCGGTCATAGAGTTTACTGCGCCCTTTGTGGCAGAGTATACTCCCTGTCCCTCTACGGCAAGAACTGAGCTTACAGAGGATACGTTTATTATCCTGCCGCCTGTTTTCATCATCTTTAAAGCTGCCTGCTGTGCACAGTGGAAGTAGCCCTTGATATTGATGTCAAGACTTCTTGAGAGGGAATCCTCGTTTATCATCAGCAGATATGCGTCGTCCACTACACCTGCATTGTTTACAAGAACATCCAGTCTGCCGAATTCCTTATGCACCTCACGGAACATTCCCTGAACCTGCTTAAGGTCAGCGGTGTCTGCCTTTACTGCGATAGCCTTTCTTCCAAGGGCTTCGATAGCGGAAACTACCTCCTGTGCCTTTGCGTCGTTGCTTACGTAGTTTACAGCAACATCGTATCCACATTCCGCAAGCTTTATGGCGCATGCCTTTCCTATTCCTCGGGAGGCGCCTGTTACTATTGCGACCTTATTCAAGATATGACCTCCTGTTATTTTTGTTGATAAATAACTATATGTATACAAGGCGGAGCGTAATGCTCCGCCGTTTAGTATTTTATACTTTTTTCAGAACTACTGCGGAATATGCTCCGCCCACACCCGCTGCAGCAGCAAGGATGTACTTGTAGTTGTTACCCGCTTCGGAAAGCAGCTTAGCCGCATGAGCTACCTGCGCAGTTGCCGCTGCCGCTCTTGCTTCGCCTATGCTCTCACGCACGGAGATGGTGTCGATATCACCAAGCAGCTCAGCATATACGGAGCTTTCCAGTGTATCAACGCTCTTGTTTCCGTTGGCAAAACCGCAGACTGCATCTATATCGGAGGGAGCGATGCCCGCCTCAGCGCATGCCTGAAGGATAGCACGCTTAAGCGCATCCTCAGAGCCTGTCAGATGTCCGAATTCCACTGCCTGATGTGCAACGCCGCAGCCAACTATCTCGGCGTACTTTTCAGAGCCGCATGCGTCTGCTCTTTCCTCTGTTTCCAGTACGAGAGACACAGAGCCTTCGCCAAGTCTGAAGCTCTTTTCATCCTCTGCAGTGTAGCCGAGCTTTTCGTACAGCTCGTAGGTAACATCGGTATTTTCGTCTGTACCCGCTGCAACCATGATGGATTCCTCGCCGCTGTGAAGTACGTCAACAGCATAGCATACGCTCTGGATACCCGCCTGAATTCCGTTTGCCACAGTTACATTGTAGCCCTTTATTCCTGCGAAGATACTGAAGTATCCGCCTGCTGCATTGTATACGGTATTCGGGAAGCTGAAAGCGCTGCCGTTTGCAGTGCCGTTTTCTATGGTGTTCTTCTGGAAACCAACTATCTCGGTCATGGGACCGTCTGCTGTACCGATTATGATACCGATATCATTCTCGTTGCTTTCGTTGATGGTTATTCCCGCATCCGCAAGCGCTCTCATACCCGAGATGAGCTGAAGCTGACTGAAACGGTCAAGCTTGCGGTAGAATGCCATCTTGATACCATGCTCCTTGTAGTCATCGCCTGTTATCTCACAGCGCAGACCCTTTCCGCTCTCGGCGGAGGTGCCGACAAGTTCGCCTATACCCGTAACAAAGATACGCTGCTTGTTGGTGTTGTCAGGGATATCGTGGGGCTGCTTTGCGAATACGATGCTCGCATTGTTTCCGCCGAATGCAAAGGAGTTGGAAACAGCGTAGTTAACTGCTTTTTCACGCTTTGTATTGGGAACAAAATCTATCGCTCCTGCCTTTTCCCTGAGCTGCTTAAGATGCTCAGGCTCGTAGCCGATAGTGGGGGGGATGATATCCTCCGTCACAGCCTTTACAGTAAGTACAGCCTCGATAGAGCCTGCCGCACCAAGACAGTGACCTGTCATAGATTTTGTGGAGCTTACCGAAAGATGGTCGTTTCCGTCGAAAAGCGTATGCAGAGAAAGGAACTCTGCCTCGTCGTTCTTTGCTGTACCTGTTCCGTGAGCGTTTATGTAGTCGATATCTGTGAAATCAAGACCGGAGTTCTTTATCGCACGCTTGATGGCGCTCATCTGACCCTCTCCGTCAGGACGGGGAGCGGTGATGTGGTGCGCATCGGAGCTTACACCGCCACCGAGGACTTCACAGTATATCTTTGCGCCTCTTGCCACAGCATGCTCGTAGCTCTCGATAATGAGAATACCTGCACCCTCACCAAGGGAGATGCCGTTGCTCTGATTGAAAGGAGAGCAGGCATCGGCAGCCAGTGCGTGCAGTGCATGGAAACCGCTGTACGCAAGCGAGGAGAAGCTGTCTGAGCCACCTGCTGCGAAAGCGTCAGCCTTGCCGCTGCGGATAAGGTCACATGCATAAGAAAGGCTCATAGTACCTGCTGCACATGCGTTTACGATATTGGCTGTAACACCATTGAGTGAAAAGTGCTTTGCAACATTATTTGCAATAGCAGATGCGGGCATTTTAAGGATATCAGCTGTTTTTCCGCCGCCGTTTTTAAGCTCGTCGGTGTAGTATTTGTCGATGCTTGCCGCACCGCCTACGCAGTTACCGATGATAACGCCTATACGGTTGGAGTCAAAGGCTTCAGCGGAAAAGCCTGCGTCTGCAAGCGCCTCTCCTGCGGCCTTTATGCAGAGCAGAGAGGAGCGGTCGTAATCCTCAGAGGAAAGCTCCTCGGACTTCATAGCGACCTCTGCGCCCTTGTGAGCATAACAGTCTGCGGTGTCAACAGAGGTCACCTCACGGATGCCTGTGACGCCGTTTATCGCAGCGCTCCAGCATTTATCTGTACTTTCACCGAGTGCGCAGACAAGTCCCAGACCTGTTACAACGCATCTTCTGTTGTTGTCCATGATTATTCTCCCATGTTCTCCTCAACGAACTTTGTGAGGGTCTCGATAGTCTGGAAATTCTCTCTTGCTGCGCCTGTCATCTGTACACCGAACAGGTTATCGATACCTGCAATGATCTCGATGGAGTCGATAGAGTCAAGTCCGATATCGTCGCCGAATAGCTCAGATGTGTACTCCAGCTCGTCAGCGGGGATTCTGAGGTTCTCAACCAGCATAGCCTTGATCTTTTCTGCAATTTCGATGTTCATAGTAAATACCTCTCATTATTTCATTTATTTCTGCGGATTTTCCGCTTGTTTACCTGTTTTTAGTCAGAATAGCTCTCCTCGTACACAGGGAGCTTACCGTACTGCTTTTCAAGCTTGCCGTAAAGGCGCTTTACCTCAGCTTCTGCCTGCTGAGCAAGCTGTCTTGCATATTTTGAATGACGCATATCCTTGGGACAGCGGCTTTCGATGGGCGAGCCGATAAGTATCTTCTGCCTTTTGCCGAATACCATGTCATATTCGCCGTATATTGCGCAAGGAACTATCACTGCGCCGGTTGAGGCTGAAAGCAGTGCAGCTCCGGGCTTGAACTGCTGCATTTTTCCCTCACGTGCGATCCCGCCTTCGGGGAATATTATCATTGAGCCGCCGCTTTTGATGTAATTCTCGGCGTTTATGTACCAGTCAGCGTCTGCTCCGCTAAGGTCGATAGGCATGCATCTGCACCACTTTATCATCGTGCCGACGCCCTTTTTTTCAAACCAGCGCTTTACAACGAGGACATAAGGCTTATATCTGTCAAGTACTGCACCCGTAAAAGCTCCGTCAAAATGACTTGTGTGATTGGCAACAAATACGGCGGAAGTTCCTGTCAGCATCTTCTTAACTGATTTATCCTCCCATATCACCTTAGGGCGAAACAGAAAATATGCTGTACACTTTATAACGCCCTGAAAGAACTTTCCCCACAGGGACTGCTTCAGCGGCTGGGTATCACTGCTCATTTGTGTTTCTCCTTTCAGTGTTTATGTGATCTCGCATTGATAATTATACTATAATAAAGCAAAGAAATTCAATGGACATAACGCTACAACTCGTCCTAAAAGGGTCAAAGTGTTGCGTAAATGTATATTATTGATATTTTGTTAAAGAATATTCTGTCAAAAATGCCAAATGAGTAATAATAAATACTAAAAAATTGGCAATAACAACAAAAACCGCCGCTGTGATAGCGGCGGTGATGTTATTCAGATATTGCGTATTATTTGGATGTGGGCAGTGCGTATTTTTTCTTGTACTGGTCAAAGCTTGTCATGAATTCAGAGTCGCTGTCACGCTTAAGTTCATTCATGTATTCGTGCGTATCCATGTTGTTTTCCTTGACCTGGATCATGCATACTGCGATGTTGGAGCAGTGATCGGATACACGCTCAAGATTTGTCAGAAGGTCAGACAGGATAAAACCAAGCTCTACCGTACACTTGCCTTCACGCAGACGCTCGATGTGGCGGCTCTTAAGGTCGGTGCGAAGGTCATCGATAACATCCTCAAGAGGCTCTACCTGCTTTGCAAGACTGATATCGTTGTTGACAAATGCCTCGATAGTCTTGTCAAGTATCTCACTGACAGCGTTCTTGATAACCTCTATCTCAGCCTCAGCATCAGCGGAGAACTTTATCTTCTTCTGATACATCTCCTCTGCTGCCTCAACTACGTTTACGGCATGGTCGGAGATTCGTTCAAGATCTCCGATGGTGTGCAGCAGCTTGGAAACAACACGGCTGTCATGCTCGGAAAGATCCTTGGAGCTGATGTTCAGCAGATAGGAGCCGATCTTATCCTCGTAGATATCGATAGTATTCTCATTTTCAACGATATCCATCGTTTTCTTTTGATCATAGGTGGTAAGGACATCCAGCGAGTTGAATATGGTCTTGCGTGTGAGCTTTGCCATCCTGATAGCAACATTTCTGACCTGCTCGATTGCAACAGAGGGAGTTTTGAGCAGACGCTCGTCCAGCAGGGGGATCTTGCTGTCGTCCTCTTCTGCATTGGGATCGTCGCGTATGATAAGCTCTGCAAGCTTTTCGATCTGCTTTGTAAAAGGCAGGAACAGCAGAGTTGCAAGAACGTTGAAGGCTGTATGGATAACAGGTATGCTCGTTCCCTCCAGAGGAAGCTCCATGAAGGAGAAGTTGATAAATGCGTTGAGCAGATAGAACAGTGACAGGAACACCACCGTACCGAGTATATTGAACAATAGATGAACTACTGCTACGCGCTTAGCACTCTTGTTTGCACCAATGGAGGAGATAAGAGCGGTAACACAGGTACCGATATTCTGTCCGAGCAGGATAGGAAGTGCTGTAGCATGTGTGACCTTTCCTGTGGAGGTTGCGACCGCCTGAAGAATGCCGACGGAAGCGGAGGAGGACTGGATAACGGCTGTCAGCACTGCACCTGCGATAACACCGAGAACAGGGTTAGAGAACATTACCATCAGCTGACCGAACTGCTCGTTATCTTTAAGCCCCGAAACAGCAGCGGACATAGCGTCCATACCGAACATCAGTACTGCAAAGCCGAGAAGTATCGTTGCGATATTGTGTTTCTTGTCGGATTTAGAGAACATGGTAAGTCCTATACCGATGATAGCCAGTATAGGTGTGAAAGAGGAGGGCTTCAGCAGCTGTACGAAGATGTTATCTCCGTCCAGCGCAGTAAGGCTTAAAAGCCATGCTGTCATCGTTGTACCAATGTTTGCGCCCATGATAACGCCGATAGCCTGTCTGAGCTTCATGATACCTGAGTTTACAAAGCCTACCAGCATAACGGTCGTTGCGGACGATGACTGTATTACTGCGGTAACACCTGCGCCCAGAAGAACACCCTTTATGGGGTTTGATGTCATTTTTTCAAGAAGCTTTTCAAGCTTACCGCCTGCAAGCTTTTCCAGTGCGGCACTAAGCGTGTTCATTCCGAAAAGGAACATCGCAAGACCGCCGATGAGGGATAAAACGTCAAATAGATCCATAATCATTTCTCCTGTAATTTTTAGCAATCTTTCTTTATTGCATTGTCTTTCACTTTCGCAATCAAATTCATTATACAGGATTTTTCGATAAATGTATAGTAGTTTTTACAAAACTTTTATTTTTCCGCATTATTTATAATTTACCGTTACTAAATATAGCTGGTTTCTGTTGATTTTGCAGATACTTGATGCACCAATGTAAAGTCTGTGTAAAAAGTATGTAAAGCCGTCCGCTTTCGGACGGCAGCAGCTTATTCGGATACGGGGCTTTCAATAACGGAAACGGGGTCTATCCAGTTTCCGCCCTGTTTTACCCCGAGGTGAAGATGCGGCTCCTGCAATATCTCTGCCTGACAGGTGTCGGAGGTCTTGCCTATCTCCTCTCCTTCACGGATGGTCTGTCCCGTTTTGATGTTAAGCTCTTTGGCAAGGCCGCAGTAGTGGACTTCAAGTCCGTTGGTCTGGTCAACGACTACGCAGACACCCCACAGAGGGTCCTCGGTTATCTCCTTGACCACGCCCTCTGACATGGACTTTACGGGAGTACCAAGAGGACAGAGGATATCACAGCCATCGTGTGTTTTCCATACACCGAGGGTCTCGGATTTTACTAGCTCCCCGTTTGAGAAGGGATGCGACACCTCGCCTTCAACAGGCATGATATTGTGTGCATTTGATACAACTGGTTTGTTTACCTGCTCAGCAGGCTGAGATTCCTCGGGAGTATCTGCGTTTGCTTCTTTTGCATCTGTCTGCCTGGACTTATCCTCGTCTTTGGGGATATCGTCTTTGGAATTGCTTGCGGGGACGTCACTTCCATCGTTCTGCTCAAATACCCATGTGTTATTGTGGGATGTGTCGGATTCAGTAGGAGTAAGGCGGTTCATGGTACGGTTGTATGCCGTAAGCGAGGCGATGCTTACAGCCGCAACGCCGAGAACAACGGCGATCGCCATACCCTTGCCTGCGGGGAGTGTTTTTCTTGACTTTTTCATGCGGTCATTCCTTTCATGATCATGATTATGGACCGATCCGTTTCTATATAGGATCACGAAAGTATTTTTACCTGTTTTTCCGTAAATATGCAGAATATATTTCGGATAAGAAAACTATTGCGGAAAGCTGATTGTTGTGGTACAATTATAATATTATATCAGGGAGGTGCGGAATGATACGCATAGCGCAGATACTTGGAAAAATGAACGGCGGCGGCGCGGAGCAGGTGGTACTCAACTATTATAATGCAATAGATCGTGAGAATGTGCAGTTTGATTTTTTCTTGTTCAAGGGGTCGACCTGTGTCCCGGTCGAGGAGATAAAGGCGATGGGCGGAAGGCTGTTTGTACTCCCTACGTTAAAGTATCCATTCAGATATATGAAAACGCTTAAAAAGTTACTTTCGGAAAACGGATACGATATCGTGCATTGTCATCTCAGTACCTTGTCATTTCCTGCGCTGCGTGCAGCGAAAAAGGCAGGAGTAAGGGTAAGGATACTTCACAATCATAGCACATCAGGCGGTGCGAGGGAAGTGCTGCGCAACTTCGCAAAGCAGCTGTTCAAGCCGGTTGCCAAGCATTATGCCACTGAATATTTTGCATGTTCGGGTCTTGCGGCTAAATGGATGTATGGAGCGAAGCCGCAGTGTGGTCTTACTGAAAGCGCTCCTCCTGTAAAGATAGTGCGGGTAATGAAAAATGCCATTGATACAGAAAAATTCTCTTACAATGAAAAAAAGCGCAGCGAGGTGAGAGGGGAGTTCAGGATAGCAGGTAAGACGCTTGTATTCGGACACATCGGACGCTTCTGTCCGCAGAAAAATCAGATGTTCCTTATTGATGTATTCATCGAGATATTGAAGCAGCATAAGAACTCTGTGCTGATAATGGCAGGCGAGGGCGAGGACAAGGAACTGATAAAGGCGAGAGTCATCGCCGCAGGAATACAGGATAAGGTGATTTTCGCAGGACAGCGCAGCGACCCCGACAGGCTTTACAGCGCATTTGACTGCTTTTTGCTCCCGTCAAACTATGAGGGGCTTCCTGTCGTTGGAGTAGAAGCGCAGTGTGCGGGATTGTATTGTCTTTTCTCTGATAAGATAACACGTGAAGCGAAGATATCCGACAGTGTTCAGTATATGAGTCTAAAGACCTCTCCCGAGGACTGGGCGTGTGCGGCTATAAGCTTTGCAAAGCTAAGAAACAAGAACGGTGTGCATCAGGTCGTTGCCGCAGGATACGATATCAATGCAGCGGCAAAGGAGCTTGAGCAGTATTACCTCAGCCTTTGAGATTACGCTTGACTAACCGATATACGATGTGATATACTTTTTACGGCGGGATAGATATTCCGCCGTATTTTTTGTGACGTAAGGTGATATTATGACAGGAGTTCTTGTAAAACTATTTGTAAAAAACAACAAAGATATACAAAATGTAAAGGTTCGTGCAGCTTACGGAAAGCTTTCTGGCTGGGTGGGAATAGTATGCAATATCCTGCTTTGTGTAGGAAAATTCCTTGCGGGTTTTATCTCGGGAAGTGTTTCGATAACTGCGGATGCGGCGAATAATCTTTCAGATGCATCCTCAAGCATTATAAACCTTCTTGGTTTCAAGCTTGCCGAGCAGTCGGCAGATGATGAACACCCCTATGGTCACGCAAGATATGAATATATCTCGGGCTTTATTATTGCGGTACTGGTAATAGTTATCGGCTTTGAGCTGTTAAAAAGCAGTATTGAAAAAGTGGTATCTCCAACCGCTGTTGAGTTTTCATGGGTGTCTGTTGGAGTCCTTGCAGCGTCTATCATTGTAAAGCTGTGGATGATGCTGTTCAATAAGAAGATAGGAAAGCTGATAAATTCCCAGTCGCTGGAGGCTACTGCGGCAGACAGCAGAAACGACTGTATCTCTACTCTGGCGGTGCTTGCTGCGGCGCTGATATCTCACTTCACCTCGGTTGAGCTTGATGGCTGGATGGGTATACTTGTAGCGGCATTTATTCTGTACAGCGGTGCAGGACTTGTGAAGGAGGCTATGAGTCCGCTTCTCGGAAAAGCTCCCGACCCCGAGCTTGTGGAGCATATCAGGGATAAAGTTATGTCTTACGAGGGCGTTCTTGGTACGCACGACCTTATGGTGCATGATTACGGTCCCGGACGTATCTTCGCAAGCGTGCATGTGGAGATGGCAGCAGAGGCAGATGTACTTGAAAGCCATGATATAATAGATAATATCGAGCGTGACTTCCTTGGTGAGGGGCTTAATCTTGTGGTGCATTTTGACCCGATAGTTACAAGCGACTCCGCAGTGGGAGATACCCGCCGTGAGATAGCCGAGATAGCATCCAAGATAGACGAGCGCCTGTCGATACACGATCTTAGGATGGTGCCAGGACCTACACATACGAATGTAATATTCGATTGTGTCGTTCCGCATAACTTCTCCATGACAGATGAGGAATTA
>JAFSHE010000232.1 GCA_017440445.1 Oscillospiraceae bacterium
AAAAAATTGGAGCTGGTGGACGGACTCGAACCCCCGACCTGCTGATTACAAATCAGCTGCTCTACCAACTGAGCTACACCAGCTTATTTAATTTTTTCTGTCGTTCCCTGACGACTAGTATATTATATCACAGCTTTATAGGTTTGTCAAGCACTTTTTTAAAAAATTTTTTAAAAATTTCTATTTTTTAAAAACAAAATGCGCCGCATGATATGCGGCGCATCTTCAGTAACTAAATTACTTGAGCAGAGAGATGCTGCCGATGATGGGCAGGGGCTTCTCCTGACCGTTAGCTGCATTGATGATACCGATGATCATGAATACTGTCCAAACAGGAGCAAGGAAAGCGATGAGAGAGAACAGGTTCAGTACGAGAGCCTGATTGAGGTGGTACTTAGCACCCTCCTTATCGCCTGCGAAATATGCGATCAGAAAACCGATCCAACCAATATAACCAACAATACCGGTTACTTTTGCGTCCATAGTAATATCCTCCAAATTATGTAATAAATAATTACGGCATCCAAACCGTTATAATTATATGATATACTAAAACCAAAAATTTGTCAACATCAATCGTATTAAATCGGTAAATATCAGAGGTATTTTAAGCGAAAAAACCAAAAATGTCCTGTTTACCTGCACAAATCTCATTAAATCTGTCTATATATTCATAAGGATATTTAAGGTTTGTTATACGAGTTATCCTGCCGCTTTCTCTGTCCACGAGCTTTGTAGATGCTCCCGCACCCACCGCAAGGATGCTCTGTACCTCCTCCATGATGAAGATATTGTACAGACTCTCATTTCCGACAAGGGAATATCCTGTATTCTCACGATTGTCAGCCGTATTCTTCTGACGATAGAGATAATAAGGCAGGTATCCTTCATTGTGCAGCGTCCTGTGAGCATGTTCTATCATACTACCCGCACCGTGAGAGGCTTTTGTTTCAGTTTCACGAAACAATGTCGCCGCACGCTTCAGCGAAAGTGCATGGATAGTGATATTCTCAGGCTGAAGCCCGCATACTCGCTCAAGAGAATTCTTAAATCCGTTTATATCATCAGTAGGAAGTCCCGCTATCAGATCCATGTTGATGCAGTCAAATCCCGCCTCCCGTGCAAGTGCGAAAGCTCTGATAGTCTGCTCCGATGTATGCGCCCGTCCTATTGCCTGAAGTACACTGTCGCTCATGGTCTGAGGATTTACCGAGATTCTGTCCGCTCCAGCTGCTTTTATCACATCCAACTTTTCACGGGTAATGGTATCGGGTCTGCCGGCTTCCACAGTGAATTCACGAACATCCGAACGATCAAAGCTGTCCAGTGCGCCAAACACCCGTTTCAACTGATCTGCGGAAAGAGTAGTGGGAGTTCCTCCGCCCATATATATCGTATCAAGCCGAAGTCCGAGCTGCTTTGCGATATCGGCAGTCTCACGCATCTCCTTGATAAGGTTCTCAACATATTCATCCATACGGGCAGCCGCCTTATCCACCGAATGTGAAACAAAGCTGCAATAGCTGCATCTCGTAGGACAGAACGGAATTGAGATGTACAGACTATACGATCTGTCAGGTATACTATCAATGACAGGGCGCTGTATCTGATCTATCTCCCTTGCAAGCCTCAGCTTTCTGTTCGATACCATAAGGCGGCTCTCAGCATTGTAGTCTGAAAGCTCCGCCAGCACCTTTACGGGACGCACCCCCGTAAGTATTCCCCAGGGCATGTTCTTTCCCGTATATTCACGAAGTACCTTATACAGCAGAACAGACAGAATACGCTCCTGCTCCTTTTCTTCGGTCTCTCTGCTTATATCCTCCGAAGCGAAATAATGCTCCTTCTCGGTCTTTAGCTCCGCCACAAGGGTATATTCCCCGCCACGCTCTCTGCGCTCAGTAAGGCAATAATCTCCCACTGCATCCGCTTTATCAAAAGACAGCTTTATCTTAAGCGGTGGAAAGAAGCTCCTGAAAAGCCTTTCTATCTCATATTGAAATTTATGGTTTGAAAAAATAAGCGTCATATCATCCTCTTAAACTGCCGCAGCAGAGATAAGCACGACCGCTGCAAATATCCACAGCAGCCATGGTAATGCAGAAAAAGCTATATACTTCACTGCACCCACTCTACCGTCAAGCTTTCTGTACACAACGAAATTCACCGCTATCGCAACGACAACTGCCACCGCAAGCAGCACCACCGCTGCTGCGATACCAACAGATTTCCCGAGCGAAATCGCACCGAGAGCCGCAAACATCGCAACAAAGAAATTGCATGCCGCAACTCCCGAGGATGGTGTTATCCTTCTCATATTATCTCTCCCTTATGAGCGTATCTGAAAAGATACGGATTA
>JAFSHE010000233.1 GCA_017440445.1 Oscillospiraceae bacterium
GGGAGGGACGACTCGTAACGGCGTTAGCCGTTACGACCTCCGCTTTTACGACAGACTGAGACCCGCAAGGCGAAAGGCTTTGCGGGTCTTTTTGTATGTTTTACGGCTTATTTTATAAATACGAATTCCTGAAGCTGGAGGAGCTGTCTGCCCTTCATGGAGTCGGCAAACCAGCCCTCATAGCTATCCTCTGCGATGAAGTACAGAGCATGTCTGCCTGTTACAGCCTTAACTCTTGCGCCGATAACGCCATCGCCCTCGCCGAATTCAACAGAGCCAATCTCCTCGCCGTCGTCGGCGTCAAGAAGTATCCTTATCCTGCCCTTGCTGCCCATGCCACGCATCTTTATGCGTATCTGCATGGTTTTTGAGGAGTCATCCTCGCCGAAGTCGAAGTATTTCCAGCCCATAACGCTGCCGCTTGTGATGTTTGTTACAACACGCTCAAATATGTTAAGCTCGGTGATAAAGCAGTCTCCCTTAAGCACGCATGCGGTCTCCGCTGCTGTAAGTGCATAGGGATTCAGGTAGTCCTCAAATCCGAGGGAGGTCATCTCCACCTGAGGAATGGTGCCATCGGGAAGTATCTCTATCTTCTCAACGCAGCCACGGCGAGACATGATAGTACCGTTTGTCATGCGGTGGTAGAAGATGTACCACTGTCCGTTTATATTGCAGATAGAGCCATGATTGTTTCCGCCTGGGTAGTCTATTCCGTTGTCAACGATAGTGCCACGGTATTCAAACGGACCTGTGGGTGATTTGGAGGTCGCATAGTCAAGGCAGCTTCCCCTCTGGGGAGAGTATATCATGTAATAGGTATCGCCTACCTTGCGGGGAGAGCATGCCTCAAAAAAGCGGTGAGGCTCCTCCACAGGGATGATGTCGGGCTGATAGGTGCCGTCCACCATCTCGTACATGTTTGATTTCAGCTCACACATATAGCTGCCCTGATAGCCACAGTATACATACACTCTGCCATCATCGTCTACCAATACTCCGGGGTCGATAAAGGTGCCGTCATCGTAGTGTTTTTCCACATTGTATTTATATTTTGAAAGCAGCTTAAAGGGACCCTCGGGGCGGTCACTGACGGCAACACAGCCCTTTGCACCTACGATATATGCATAGAGATAGTATTTTCCGTCACGCTCCACAACATCGGGAGCAAACAGCAGGTTATCTGTCCATTCCGCAGTGTCGGAGGGGTGGTCGATGCCGTCACGTGTGCGGAAGATATCACCGTGGCAGGTCCACTGGTTAAGGTTGTTTACAGGAGCAGACCATACCTTCAGCTTGCAGTCGCAGAAGTCAATGGAGTCAACACGGTCGTGGGAGCCGTATACATATACTCTGTCACCGAAAACTCTCGGCTCGCCGTCGGGGATGTATTCCCACATGGGAAGATAAGGATTAGCCATGATATCACCTCATAGGGCATAAGCCCTCTTTCTTTAGTTGTTGATTTAAGTATAACACGAGTTCAGAGCTGTTTCAACCACGATAGCGACATCAAACAGGACAAAAAAGACATGACCTGTGACGTTTTCCGATATGCCGCATACAATGGCAGTGGGAATATATTTCCCGAAAATATCAAGGAGGACTATCATGGCAACATTTTATAATCAGGCAACGCTGTCGTATAACGACACCGTTACCAATTCAAATATCGTAACAGGCGAGATAGTAGAGGTGCTTTCTGCTGAAAAGACTGCTGTTTCAGCGACCTATTCGGCAGGCGACACGATAACCTATATCATCAGCATCCGTAATACAGGCGCTGTGCCTGTGACAGGCGTCACAGTAACGGATGACCTGGGTGCGTATGCATTCGGTACAGGCACTGTAACGCCTCTGACCTATACCGATGGCTCGCTGCGTTATTATGTGAACGGCGATATTTCCACAGCCGCTGCTGCGGTCACTGAGGACGGACTTGTTATCAGCGGAATCACCGTGCCTGCGGGCGGAAACGCCATCGTAGTGTACGAGACCACTGCAAACGGCTTTGCGCCTGTTGCATCGGGCAGCACTATCACAAACACCGCAGTAATAACAGGCACGGGGATTGCAGATCCCGTTACAGTGACCGAAACTGTTACAGCTGAGGACAGGGCAGAGCTTACTATCACAAAGTCGCTCTCGCCCGAAACCGTTACCGATAACAGCGAGCTGACCTACACTTTCATCATCCAGAACACAGGTAATGTTCCTGTTACTGCGGCAGATAATGCAACTGTAACGGATACCTTCGACCCTGTGCTTGAGGGAATTACTGTGACCTACAACGGCACTGTATGGACAGAGCCTGCAAATTACACCTACAACGAGACAACAGGCGTATTCGCTACTGTCCCGGGTCAGATAACCGTACCTGCTGCGACCTATACTCAGGACGCATCCGGTGCATGGGTGATCCAGCCTGGGGTCGTTACCCTCCGTGTAAGAGGAACGGTATAGAGGATATCCGATGTTAAGCGTCCTGCAAGGGAAATTCAATTTTGCCCGCACTGCGGAAGGAGGCTTATAAAATAGAAAAACCGCCGTACAGCTTGCTGCTGTGCGGCGGTCGTTATTATTGGGTAAGGAAATTGTTGTAATATCTTACGGTGGAGGCGGTTGCTGCATGGAATGCGTTGTTTGCAAACAGCACATCGGTCACTCCGTTTTCGGTGAGATATTCCACTGCGTTTTCTGTGAAATAACGCATGTCGATAACGTATATATCCTCAAAAGAGCCGAACAGGAAGGGAGGAAGTGCGTTTCCGTAGCTGTCCTTGAAGATGGCGAGCTTTCGTCCGTTACCTGTGGAGGTGTGGACGTGAGTTATCTTTGAGTCGCCGCCCATGAAGGTGCAGTATGCCATTCCGTTTCCGTCGGAGTATCTGATGAAGAAGCTACCCTCGTAAGGATCACGCTGTCCTGTGATAGAGCCGTCCTCACCGAGGATATACTCAGTGTAGGTGGTCGTGAAGTCAACGTTCTTCGGTACATAGTAGAAGAAGTCCTCAGGGTTGTTCTTCACCTTAGGGTCGTAGCCGCTGTAGCTGTACATGGTTCCCACGTAATCGTGGACTACCTTCTGCTCATATTCCGAGATATCCATAAACGGAACATCAGCAGCCTTGGCAAACTCCTTCGCAGCATAGTATGCGCCGAGAGAAGCCCAGTGATGGTCTGTTCTTGTGTAGATCACCTCGTCAGTGTGCTGTGAAAGGGTGGTGTATACATTGACAGCCTTTACATCGTCTGAAAGGTTTTCGATTATCCAGTTGATGTTGTCAAGCTGACTTGCGGTGTAGGGCTTAAGCTCAGCGGGGCTGTAAAACTCAACTGCGGTGGGGATAACCATGCTGTATACGTTCACATCGTCACCGAGAGTTTCCTTGTACTTGTTGATGACCTTTGCATAGCTTTCGCCTGTGGAGTAGCTTCCGCCGTACAGCATCAGCGCCCGTGTTGCAGCGCCGTTTCCGACTACTGCTATACCGTTGTTCTTGATATCAAGAGCGTCCTCGCTGTCGGGTTCTTCTGTTTCAGGAGCTTCTATCTGGCTGTTGCCCTCGTCAGGCTTTTCCTCAGGCTCGGATGTAACAGGCTCGTCCTGTACAGGTGTGGAGGACTCGTCCTCGGGAACGGATGTCTCTGTATCGGGCTTTGAAGTTACCTCGGGCTTTGAGCTTTGTTCAGGCTTGGAGGTCTGCTCAGGCTTTGAGGGCAGCTCAGGTCTGGATTCGGGTTTTACTGTTCCTCCAACTCCGTGGAGAGTTATCTCCTCGCCGCCGATGCCGCTTATTCCCTTGAAGCTCCTCAGCTCCGAGGAAAGCTCCATCAGGTCATCACGGAAAGGGACAGTATCGCTGAACCATTCACTTACGCCCTCTGTGAAATCTCCGCTGAAATAGCTTTCTGCTGTAAGCTCGGGGAATTTTGCAAGCTTTCTCTTTTCAAGCTCTGACACTTCCTCACGTGGGAACACTATGAACATCAGACCTATCACCTCAAATGCCAGCAGGGTTATGATAAGGTAGAACATGTTCATACGTCTTTTGCGGCGGGTGACATAGGCGGATTCGTTTCTTTTTTCGTGTTTCGGTTTCATTATTTACCTCTTTGGTCTGCTTAACAGACAAATATGTCATTGTGCAGTGCGTATTAAAATCTCAGATACAGGAACGGGTTGCTGGTATCGCCTATCAGCAGCAGGGTGCTGACAACAAGGAGAGCTATGGCACATACTGTTTTTCCTGCTGTCATGAATACCGCAAAGCCTGCGGAGCGGCGGTAATCAGCCGCCTCGGAGTAAAAGCTGCGGATAAATCTTCCGAAGGGGATACAGCATATCACACAGGCGATAAGCAACCACAGGTTTTCTGTAAGAGCGTTTGTAGCCATGTAGTCCCAGCCGCCTATTGTTCCACCGCCGAACAGTGTGGACATAAACTGACCTATCTTTTCGAAGTCGGTGAAGTAGAACAATACCCAGCCGATAACTATCAGAAACAGGCTGTATATATGCAGGAATACAGAGGGTATCTTATCTCTTACCTTAAGGATGGTGTATTTCTCCAGCATGATTATGATACCGAAGTACACGCCCCACAGCACAAAATTCCAGCTTGCGCCGTGCCACAGACCTGTGAGGAACCATACAGTCAGTATGTTGAGCGGCTGATGGCGGCGGTTTCCGCCCATCGGGATGTACACATAATCACGGAAGAACGAGCCGAGGGATATATGCCATCTGCGCCAGAATTCGGTTATCGTAGAGGAGATGTAGGGATAGTTGAAGTTTTCGTCAAAGTGGAAACCGAAGCAGCGTCCCATTCCTATCGCCATGTCAGAGTAGCCAGAGAAATCGAAGTATATCTGGAAGGTATATGCGATTATTCCTATCCATGCGCTGCCTGTGGAGATAGCGGTCACGTTTCCGTCCAGAAACTGCGAGGATATCTCTGAGAGCTGATTTGCGAGTATTACCTTTTTACCGAGACCAATGAGGAAACGGAAGGAGCCTTCTGCGATATCGTCAAAGGTGATGGTGCGGGAGTTGATCTCCCTTGCGATGGTTTCATATCGAACTATGGGACCTGCAATAAGCTGCGGGAACATTGAGATATACAGCAGAAGGTTGATAAAGCTGTGCTGTACCTTTGAGTTACCTCTGTATACATCCGCTATGTAGGAGATAGCCTGGAATGTAAAGAAGCTGATTCCGATAGGAAGTGCGATGCCCGGCTTCGGGATATTCAGTCCGATAAGATTTATCGTATCCACAAGGAAATCAGTGTACTTGAATACTGCGATCATTGCGATGTTCAGCACTACTCCTGTTATCAGTGCAGCCTTTGATCTTTTTTCACCTCTGCACATGACAAGTCCGACTATATAGTTTATCAGGACGCTTATTATCATCAGCGCAACGTATATAGGCTCTCCCCATGCGTAGAAGATCAGCGAAAAAATGACCAGCACGCCATTCTGAAGCGGATGCTCATTCCGTGGAGCGGCAAAATGGCTTGCCTTTTTTCCGCCTGCCAGAGCAAGGTCACCGCAGCGTGCCAGTGCATAGCACAGCGCAACAGCAGGTATGAATATGTACAAAAAGAAAAGGTCAGCAAAGATCATTGATATTCCCTCATTTTTATAAAAAATACCCCGTAGTACGGGGCATACGGTTATTATAGATACAGTTATCCCACAGAATGAGATATTTATACTTTTTTATTCTGTATTTTCCGCACGGAAGCAGTTTTTTCTTTTTTCCGCGCCATTTTTCCCCATAATAATATTATAATACTGTACTATTTAAAAGTCAATACGTTATGTGGACTTTTTTCCGATTATAAAAACAAATTGACGTTTTATTTATTGACGAGTATAAAGTAGTATTGTATAATGTCAAAACGTAATGGTACACAGATATCATGTTCAGGTAAAATCTTATTACGTATTTGTAAGATTCAGGGCTGTTAAAAAATAATTGCAAAGGCCGCTATGGAACAGACAGGCACAAAAAGAACGAGCTGTTACAAGCTTGTAGATCTTACAGAAGGGACACTTTCCGAGGACATTTTTCACGGGCTGAAATCGTTTTTGGGACAACAAAAAGAGGACACTCCTTATAACTTGTCTGATTTCTAAGCATAATTATTTGCTTATTTTGTGGTACTCTTTGAATCATTTGTCGATAGTGTTTCAAGCCATGAAAAACAGGTGTAATAAATTGTTTTTTTACATATTTTATTACCAAGTAATATTAGTATTATACTAGATAGTAATAATACTTTCAAAGGAGTGTTTAATAGGCCCGGACAATAAACGGGAATGATTTTTACAAAAAAACCGTGCAGTAAGAAGATAGGCCATGTGTTTTGTCCTATAATTGTTATCAGGGGGATCTTCTTGTTCAAAACATGTTTGACTCCTACAAACAGGAATAGGATCCAGGCTAGTGATATCATAAATACTATTGTACGCATCCATATTGTACTGTCGCAGTTTGTATAAGAATAAGACCCATATAGCAATCTGCTGGGAATCTTTGTATAATATAAAAACGGAGCAGACAGTACAATGATTGCTATTGAAATGAATGTAATTATAGAATGTATTTTACTGCGCACAGATATTGTTTCGAGTATTCCGTCCTTTTTGCAGTAGTATCCCAACAGAAACCATGGTTGAAAAACAAAAAATCGCGATAAAGACATAAAATATCCAACGTAATCATTAAATCCAATAATTAGCGAAATAATAAAAACACTTATTATCGCCAGGAATTGTCTGCGTTTATCAGATGTGTCGAACAGCGGTAAAAGTAATTGATAAAACAGACACGCCAATATATACCAAAGATGCCAGTATGGTGTTGAATATTGGAATTTCTCATCAATATCAAGAACACATCTTGAAAACAATATATAAATGGATTGGAACACAATATAGGGTATTAACCAATGGTATACGATCCGTTTTGAAGAATATTTAACATTGTATCCAAACAAAAAAATAAACACAGGCATGTGAAATGAATAAATGAATTTATAAACCAGCAATATACCGTTAAATTGGTCACTCACTTCCAGAAAATGAGCAAATACCACAGAAAAAATCAGTAAAAAGCGGATATTATCCAATGAAAAGTCTCTTGATGACAGTGATTTATATTGCATTTTATTACCTATCAATTAATTAAATATTATTTAATTAATTGTACCATGAATATGTGAAATGTTCAATACTATATTGAGTTTTTTGCTTTATTTTGTGATATGTATCAAGAGAATTAGTGCTTATTTGAATGTAACACGTATTAGATAAAAAACATTTACAAGTTTGAAACTTACAAGTTGCTTGTGAAAAGCATTATTTCAAAGGTGGATTTACAAGGTATTTACAAGCCGAATCTGACACAAAAACAAAAAGAGGACACTCCTCAATTTGAGAAATGCCCTTTTGAATGTATTTAAATCATGGCGTAATCAAGTCGGTTTGCAAAGCAAATCGGGTTTCCATTAGGGAAACCCGAAGGCTTGATTATGCAGTTTCCGGAACGGAAACAGGGATTACTTGAAGTATCTGTTGAGAAGTCCCTCAAAAGCCTTGCCGTGTCTTGCTTCGTCCTTTGCCATCTCATGTACAGTGTCGTGGATAGCGTCGAGATTCAGCTCCTTAGCACGCTTTGCAAGCTGCAGCTTACCCTCTGTTGCGCCATGCTCAGCGGCAACTCTTGCTGTAAGGTTCTCCTTTGTGGACTCGGATACTACCTCGCCAAGAAGCTCAGCAAACTTTGCTGCATGCTCAGCCTCTTCCCATGCTGCCTTCTCATAGTAAAGACCTACCTCAGGATAGCCCTCTCTGTGAGCTGCTCTTGCCATTGCAAGGTACATACCTACTTCTGTGCACTCGCCCATGAAGTTTGCACGCAGACCCTCGATGATCTCAGCGTCTGTTACAGCCTTTGCAACACCGATTCTGTGCTCGTCAGCGAACACCAGCTTCTCGCTTTCTGCCATTACATTGAACTTGCTGCCGGGAACGCCGCACTGGGGGCACTTCTCGGGAGCCTCGGGACCTTCGTGAACATAACCACATACAGGACATACAAATTTCATAATTGAATCCTCCTAAAATCATTAATCTTAAAAACAGTAATCATTATCGATTTCCGATGAGTTTATTATAACACAAGCAATAAAAAAAGTCAATAGCATTTTTTAAAATATTTTTTGAAATTTTATTAAATATTGTTAAAGAAATAACCAACACCTGCCGATAATAAATTATAGACATAAGAATTTGTTTGTCTAAAAAACAAAGCAAATAACATCTATCTCTTGATTTTATATATTAAACGTGGTATAATAGTGATAGAATACTTAATTAAATTAGAGTTTCGCCGATCTTATATTGTGATCTCATATCTTTACTGGTGAATAAGTATTCTGTTTTTTTATAATATCACGGTATGACAGACAAAAAGTAAAGGAGTTCTTAAATGAATAAAAGCATATTGGACAAGCTTATCATTAAAGGCTCGCTGAAATACAGAATGATGTTTGTTACAGGCGCATTAGTGCATTGTGCGTTTCTGATAATTTTTCTGACAAAGTCCATCATTCCGCTTGCTGTGGTGAATATCTGCAGTATCCTTCTGTATTTTCTGGGATGCTTGTTTGGCGTAAATAAGAAAAATGATACCATGCACTATGGCTGGATGGTCGCATATTATGCTGAGGTGGTAATACACTCAGTTGTTGCTACACTTCTGGTAGGTGTTGACCCCAGTTTCCAGCTGTATTCACTTGTCATTATTCCTGTGGCTGTGTATGTGCTGTTCTTTTCGTGCAGGTTTGAAAAGTTTCTGGCTACTATCATTTCCTTTGTACTGATAGGTACGGTCGCTAACGTAATGTCGATGCTGGCTGTACAATGGCTTGATGGTTTCCCGTATTATCCGTTAAGCTATTCTGATATCGACCTGCTACGTAATCTTAATCTGATTTTTTCGGCACTGTTGCTTATTGTTTTCTCGCTGATGTTCGCTCTTGATATCTATGTTCTGATAGAACGACTTAATGAAAGCAACCGCCGTCTTGAATACACTGCTACGCATGATGCGCTGACGGGACTTTACAATCGCCATAGTCTGAGACCTGAGTTTGACAGACTTGTGTCAAGCGGTGCTCCTTTCTGTATAGTGCTTGCTGATATAGATGATTTCAA
>JAFSHE010000234.1 GCA_017440445.1 Oscillospiraceae bacterium
GGAAACAGGATAGTCAACGACGATAAGGGTAACTCCGTCATCGGATTCGATACGGGAAGGCTCCTCCTCGTCCAGCGCGGCACGGATATAGTCACGCTCGATATGCATATCCTCTTCAAGCTCTGAGATCTCGGTCTCAGTAGGATTTATAACATAGATCCAGGAGCCTGTTTCGGCTGCTTCTATCTCGCAAAGACGTCCGTCAATGTTCTTATAATGCTTTATCAATGCGTATCACTCCTTGCTTTTTACGCAAAGAAGCACACCGCAGAAAATGCGAGCATATCCGCAGCAGCTTCTTTTGCAATTTTTATAGACAGTCTACTTCGCGCCTGCCCGGGGTCTGCGTTCATGCTCTCACTTCCTTTTTTCCGCCAATTTCAGCGGCAACATAATAATACATTGTTATTCTAACACATTTTTCTAAAAATTACAAGTGTTTTTGAGATTTTTGCGCACATTTAAAGTAAAAACGGACAAAGCCGAGGCTCTGTCCGTTCATTTATTCTGATATCAGTTTACTGTAGCGCCGTCTACCGCGAGCACTGCGCCCGAAATATAGCTTGCCATGTCGCTTGCGAGGAACAGGAACGCATTTGCGACCTCCTCAGGCTCTCCTACTCTGCCCATCGGGATACCTGCAGCAACACGCGCTACCATCTCCTCGGGGAGCGCTGCGACCATGTCAGTTCTTGTAACACCGGGAGCTACCGCATTAACGCGGATATTGAACTTACCGAGCTCGCGGGCAAGGCTCTGTGTCATGCCATTTACGGCAAACTTAGAAGCGGGATAGCCTACTCCACTCTGCTGACCGAACTTTGCCACCATCGAGCTTGTGTTGATAATGCTTCCGCCACCGATCTCCTTCATCATGGGAACAACTGCCTTACAACCGTTGAACACTGCTGTAACGTTGAGATCCATGATATTCTTGAAAGCGTCGGGGTCATACGCCTCGATAGGCTCACGGGCGGAGATACCTGCGTTATTGACAAGTATATCGACCTTGCCGAACTTCGCCTTTACCTCGGCAAAGGCTGCCTCAACAGCGGCATAGTCAGTGAGATCGGGATAAAGTCCCATTACCTCCCACGAGGGTTCCTCAGCAGAGAGCTTCTCCAGCGCCTTGTCTACGGTTTCCTTGCGCGAGCCGAGAACAGCCACCTTTGCACCGTTTTTCAGAAAAGCCTCGGCAATTGCGAAGCCTATACCTCTTGTACCGCCTGTAATGATAGCAACCTTGTTTTTAAGCACGATGTGATTCTCCTTTGTTTTAATTGAACGCGCTGCGCCCATCTATACTAATTATATTATAATTCGTCCACGGTGTCAAGGGTGCACTGCTATAACATTATAAAACCAGCCCGCAGGCAGAGCGGGCTGGTCTGAAGATATCAAAAGGTCTTATACGATATCCATAGTAATATCGAAATGCAGTTCGGGAAGCGATATACAGAACTTTTCATCTAATGCCGGGCCGCAGGAAGCAGAGCCTACTCCTGCCATGCCGCTGTCAACGCAGATGACATTATGTTCACACCTTTCAAGCTCATAGTTGTGACGCTTTGAGGAAAGCTCCTCCTGCGTGTACTCAGAAGCGTTGAACGAGAAGCCGTCACCGCTAAAGCGGATAGCTGCAGCGTTGCTAGTTACCTGTGCGCTTATACAACCATAGTGCGAAGAATTCTCTTGCGGACGTATGTAGTCCTCATGCATTTCAGATATCGGGGCAGTAAAGCTACCGAAATGCGAAGCATGATGCTTGTCGATATAGCTCTCATACGGACCGTAGCCGCAATAGCCTGCTGTATCAAAGCTCTTCGGCAGGAAAAGTCTTATTCCGAAGCGTGGTAGAAATATTACCTTGTTGCTTGTGTGCATATCAGAGACGATACGTACACCATTACCGCTGAATATCAGCTTAGTTTCACCCTTTGCAAACGGCTGATAGATGCTCCAGCCAAAGGAATGCGATATTGTGATAATTATGCTTTCATCATGCTCCTCGGCAGAGGTGCTGTATACCTTTGTTACAGGCTCATGCAGATGTGCCCTGTACCAGTCCCATTTCATACCATCGTTATCAGTCGGCGCGCGGAAGAAGTTGAACTCCATAGGCTTTGCGAGAAGCTCCGTATTACCCTTACGAGCAGAGCTTATGCAACCCTTTCGTCTGTCTACCGTATAAACGATATCACCCAATGCTATCTCAAAGCTCATAGGGTCCCGAGATAAGACAGGCTTACCTGAACAGCCAGCAGCAACCGCCTTTGTCCTTGTCAATAATATCTGCTCGAAGCAGACAGGATATCCCCTTTCACACCACATGGTATCGTTCTTTGATGTGAAGTAAAAGTTTATGAAAGCATTATCGGCTGTGTACTTTTCAATTCCGTCTATATACACTGACGCACAGCCCATCGGCTGTACAGAAAAGCTCAGCGTTCCCTCGGACAGCAC
>JAFSHE010000235.1 GCA_017440445.1 Oscillospiraceae bacterium
AAGAATGCTATGGATATACTCAATAACATGGCTAGCAGCATAGTATCCCTCAACAAGAACATAGACAATGTTATAGAGGACCTTTCAAAGGCGATGGAGGAGCTTTCAAGCGAAAAGAGCGGTGCAGTTACCGCAGCGGATATCCGTGAAAGAGTAAACCGCTACAAGCAGGACAGACTGATAACCGCTGATATCGTACTGTAATCACATAGGACTAACCGTAAAGCTGAGGGCATTTTGCTCTCAGCCTTTTATTTTGGAAAAGCTCTTGACAAAAGCACCTTAAAGCAGGATAATATTTGTATCAAAAGTACGGAGGTCTGTATGAGAATAAACATTGACATAAGCAAAGCAAATACATCAGAAAACAAGCGCTTCCGTGGTGCGGGAATGATAAGCGCGAACAACTCCTCAAGGCTGCTTATCGACTACAAGGCAAAGCACCCCGACAGATACTATGAGTTGCTTGAGCATATCTTCGGTGCGGATGGAACAGGTGCAGTTCACTTCAAGCTGGAGATGGGCTCGGATATCAACTCCTCCTCGGGTACTGAGCCATGCGTGATGAGATACGCAGACGAGGCGGCAGATGTCACCCGCGGCGCAGGCTTTCAGCTTGCCGCTGACATAAAGCAGAGATATCCCGAGGTAACTCTCGACATGCTGTACTGGAGCGAGCCTGCATGGGTCACCGCCGCAGAGGATGTTTATGCCGCAAGATACAGATGGTACAAGGAAAACCTCACCGCTGCTTACCGCACCTACGGTCTTAAATTCGACTATGTCAGCGTTTCCCGCAACGAGCGTGGCTTTGACCCGCAGTGGATAAAATACATAGCACGCAGGCTTAAAAGCGAAACAGACTGTCCATACGACTTCTCTGCGATAAAGATAGTTTCCGCAGACGAGGAGAACTCCTGGCACATAGCCGACACTATGGCCGAGGACGAGGAGCTTAGAGAGCTTATCGATGTGGTAGGCACTCACTACACCAGTCACTCCACCGATAACGCAAAGCTGATGGCAGACAGCTACGGCAAGGAGATATGGTTCAGCGAGGGCAGCGCACCCATGAACTACTCCGAGGGCTGCTGCCGCTTTGACGGCTCAGGTCTTGCGGGAATAAACGGCGTACTGGATATCGCAAACAGGATGATCGCCATGTACCCCTGCGGAAGAATGACTCTGTACGAATATCAGCCCGCAGTTTCTGCGTATTATGACGGAGTTACCTTCTGCCACAAGCAGCTTATCACCGCAGCAGAGCCATGGAGCGGATACTATTCCCTCAACAGCGGATATTATATGTCACTGCACTTCTCCCGCTTCTTCAGAAAGGGCTGGTGCTTCATTGACGAGGCATGCTACAACGACAGCAAAATAGGCGGAGATGGTCATGCGCTGGTGGATACCGTATACAGCTTCATGACCGCATGCTCCCCCGAAACAGGCGAATACAGCACCGTTATAGCGAACTCCACCGATAAGCCGATAACCTACGAGTTTACCGTTCCCTCTGACCGCAGTGTGAACGTATGGGAGACCCGTGGTCCCGACAGCGGCAGATTTGACGAGAACTACTTCAGAAAGAAAGGCAGCGTCACTCCGAAGAAGTCAGCAGAGGGCTATGGCTTCTACGTCACTGTCAGCCCCTTTTCGCTGACTACCGTTTCAACGCTTGATACGGGCGGGGCTGAACGCTGCAATTACCGCTCGCAGCTGATGGAGCTTCCCTATCATGAGCATTTCGGGTATACAGAGGATTTCATCTCCTCCCGTGGCGGCGCACCGCTCTACACCTGCGACCAGGGCGG
Source organism: Oscillospiraceae bacterium (assembly GCA_017440445.1). The sequence continues at coordinate 1,815 of JAFSHE010000235.1, forward strand.
CGCATTCGAGATACAGACCGAGGACGGAATGCAGTTCCTCATGCAGATGATAACTCCCGAAACAAAAGCGGAGGAATGGGGCGGCACCCCCCTGCCGATGACAAACTTCGGCGACGACCGCTGGTTCAACTACTCTGTTTCAGCGAAAGTAAGGCTCTCCCGCTCCGATGCTCCCGAGGAGAACTTTGTCGGCGCAGGACTTCGCTGCTTCCTTACATGCAGCGGGAACAACGGTTACTCCCTCCTGATATACGAAAGCCGCCGCTGGGCGCTCAGGCGAAACGGCAGCGAGGTGCTTTCGGGCATGGCGGAATTCTCACCTTACGATAATAACGAGATAGCTATATCCGCTGTGGGCGGCACAGTGACCGCATACATCAACGGAATGGCTGTGGCAGAATACAGCGACCCCGCCGTACTCAGTGCGGGACGTGCAGTGCTGTACAGCTCCTATAATCAGAACAGGTTTTACTCGATAGATGTCCTACCTGCGGAGAATACGCCCTATTCCATAGAGCGCTTTGACGACACGGATGAGGTATTCACCTACTGCGGAGAATGGGAGCATCAGCTTATGAACGGCTTTGCAAGCTACAAGCGCACCCTCTCTGTCGGAAGGGCGGGAGCGTCCGCTATACTCAGCTTTGAGGGTACAGGCTTCGGGCTGTTCGGACCCAACGGCGAGGATACAGTTATTTCTCTCCGCATTGACGGAAACAGCGAAACTGTAAAGCTCTCCCCCTCAGGCGCACGTGAGCTGTTCTGTCTGCGTGAGGGACTTCCCCTTGGAAAGCACACCGCAGAGATAAGCGTTATCTCAGGCACGCTGAACCTTGACGGCGCACAGGTTACGGGGTAATTAGTGAGGAATGAGGAATGAGGAGTGATGAATGAGGAGTGAGGAATGAGGAATTTTTGTATCCCGCTGTGCGGGATGTATCGTAATGACAGCTGCGCCGTGACGTATCATAAAACGATCTTGTGATTGCGGCTCTTTCTTGCCTGTAAAAAAACAACGGCGGATTTTTCAGCCGCCGTATATCTTTATCAGTGCTTTGCAGTTCCGCAGGAGATGCAGAAATTGCTTGTGTTCTCGTTTACCGTTCCGCAGCCGAGGCACTGCCATGTATCCTTGGATGCAGGCTTTGCGAGGTCTACGCCGCCTGCGGAGGTGTTCTTGGCGAGGTTTACTCCGCCCTGCTGAGAGGGAGCTGTACTGCCCACAGGTGTAGGAACTGTATTCTGAACGGGTGTAGGTACCGAATTAACAGGAGTGGGAACTGCACCCATATTAACTATCTGACCTGTTGCGGGGTCGATGGTGGGAGTGGGAGACGGTACAGCCGAAGCAAAGCTCTGAGCCGCCGCTCTGTTCTGCATGGACTGCATTTCGCTTTCGCTCTTCACGAACATAACGAACCTTACAAGCATCCTTACGATGGCTACTCGGAGAATTACACCGAATATCGCACCCTTAAGGCTGAAATCCTCCGTCAGTCCCGTATGTATAAGCGTGAATATGTTATTGACGACAAAAAATATTATCTCAGCTCCGTACACGAACGCCGCCGCCAAAAAGGAGAAACGAAGCCTCAGCACCATCATCACCGCAGTAATGATGACCAGTACATAAACGATGGTACCAACAGGCAGCAGCACCTTGAACCCGTCAACCATCGACTTGTAATTCTTTATCTCGGAAAGTCCCGCGAAATCGCCGTACTCGTCAAAATCGCCGTTTTCGAGCATTTCAAATATCATGCCCATCTCGCCCGACATTATCGAATCTATCTCTTTCTGTGCCTCATTAAAGCTCCAGATGTTGAAGATAGCTATTCCCACCGATATCACTGCGAGGATTATCAGCGAAACAAGGTCCTTGCCCGTAATGCTCTTGCATATAAGCGATGAATTTCCTGTCATAAAAATTACCTCTCTTTTTCATATAATTACACATTAACACACTGTTATGCTAAAATAGTGTGCCTAATGAATTATACACCAAAACAATGGTATTGTCAAGTGGTACAAGCTGAATGAGGATTTGCGGTGCGCCTTCGGCGCATATTGCAATTAATAGGCAGCAACAAAACAATGATGTACTGCGTCACGGCGCAGCCGTTTTGAAATCCATCCCGCACAGCGGGATACAACAATTCCTAATTCCTCACTCCTCATTCCTGATTATAAAAAATTCCTGATTTTTTATAATATTCCAGTGCGGGGAATGTACGCTCCGTCCGTGAGAGGAAGTAGCTCTCCGTCACACGGGACAGCACCGCCGCTCCATCGCCCGATATCTTAAATCTGAACGCCCTGTCAAGGGGAGCATAGAGGATGTTTCGCATCGCTGAAAGTGTTTCGGGCGGGAGTACGAAATATCTTCCGCCGAAATCACGGTCGAAGCAGTCGCCGCAGACAAGCTCTCCGCTGTCGGGCAGGAAGAACATCTCCGCATGCTCGTAGCAGCCGCAGTTAAGGCATGCTCTCAGGTCGGGATGGTAGCCGAGCATTGAGGAATATCTCAGCTCAAAGGCGCTGCGTACAGTTTCAAGGCGCTCTGCGGCGTTGGTCTCAAACAGAGCTATTGCAAAAAAGCGCACCATGCTGTCCTGCGTCTGCTCCTCGGGAGTGCAGAATCTCACCGCCTGCGCAAAGTACGAGGCAAGCGCAAGCTTTTCGATATCCGAGCCGATGGAATGAAAGCTGTACTTCGGCTTTGCGCTGTTTACCGTGTAGCGCAGCTTTGTTTTATTAAGACAAAAGGTCGAATACGCAAACAATGACGCAGAGCTTAACAGATTGCTGTTCATCTTCTTTGCGCCGTGGGCGGAAGCCTCGATTATCCCCTGCTCGTCGGTGAGGATGTCGATAAAGCAGCTGTTGTCGCCCACCTCTCGCCTGCCGACCACTATTCCGTCGTATGTGAAAAGCATTGTCCGACCTCCCGTCAAAGCAATGAGGAATTAGGAATGAGGAATGAGGAATTATTGTGCGGCTACGCCGCATATCAAAATGACGGCTTCGCCGTAACGCAGCAGCTTGCCGCACGGCGTCATTTAAATCGGTCCGCGAAGCGGACACCTCAATTCCTCATTCCTCACTCCTCATTCCTCATTCCTGACTAATCTTGAAATGCTAAGCGTTTCAAAATTACTCGTCCGCAAGACCCATATCTGCGATAAATCTCTCACGGTTGCGCCAGTCCTCCTTGACCTTTACAAAGCACTGGAGATTTACCTTTGCCTGTAAAAGCTCCTCGATATCCTTTCGTGCAAGAGAGCCGATGGTCTTTAGCTTCTCGCCGCCCTTGCCGATTATCATTCCCTTGTGGCTGTCCTTTTCGCAGATGATTACAACTCCGATATCGATAAGCTCCTGCCCGTTCTTCTCACGGGTCTTAAAGCTCTCTATATCCACCGCAACGCCGTGAGGTATCTCCTCCTGCATGGTCCACAGCACCTTTTCACGCACTATCTCGGCGCACATGAAGCGCTCTGTGCGGTCGGTGGCGATATCATCGGGGAAGAAATGCTCGCCCTCCACTGCGTACTTTTCAAGGATGGGAAGTATCTTGTCGGTATTTATGCGGTTCTTTACGCTTATCGGGATTATCTCAGCGAAATCGTACAGCTCGCTGTACTGCTGGATGATGCCAAGCACCTCGCTCTTTGATTTAAGCAGGTCTATCTTATTCAGCAGCAGGATGACCTCTGTACCGTGGCTTGCAAAACTGCGGATAAGGTCCTGCTCGATAGCAGATATCTTCTTTGTTACATCTGCCATCAGGATGGCACAATCCACATCGTCAACACTTGTGCGGATGGACTTCACCATATGCTCGGACAGCTTTGTCTTTGCCTTGTGCATGCCTGGAGTATCGATGAATACATACTGGATATCTCCCTCGGTCAGCACGCCGTTGATGCGGTTTCTCGGGGTCTGGGGCTTCTCGCTGACGATGGATACCTTCTCGCCCACAAGAAGATTTGTGAGTGAGGATTTTCCTGCGTTAGCTCTGCCTGTTATTGCTATAAATGCGTTTTTTGTCATGTTTTTTCCTCGTTACAATTCTTTCAGCATCCTGACGTGCGGTACGCCCGCCTCCTCAAAGACGCCTGACACCACTATGTAGCCCTGCTTTTCATAGAACTCCCTCGACTCGCACTTGGCGTCAAGCTCTATGCGCAGAAAGCCGCTTTCCCGATAGTGTTCCTCCATGAGCGCAAGCGCCCCGGCACCCGTGCCTTTGCCCCGCTCGTCCCTCAGTACGCAGAGCCGCTGAAGTATCACCACTGCGTTTGTTCGCATGCAGCGGAATGCTCCGACAACTCGTCTGCCGTCCATGATAAGAAAATGGTCGCATACGCCGCCGATGACGTCATACTCGTCCCGCTCTATCTCCTCTGAGATGTTACGCTCGATGACAAAGACCCGCCTGCGTATATCAAGACACTGGGAGAGGGTACTCATATTATTCGCTGCATAGATACTTATCATTATTTTTTCCTCTTATTTACCAATTCTATCGCTTCCTTGCCGCTGATGTGGTCTATCTCCATCTCCATGATGCACATGGGTCTGAACTGCTTGTTTATTGCGCTGTTCCTATGCTCCTCCGTATCGTGGGGGTGGAACTTCAGTGCGATGCGCTCTATCACCTCACGGCGGACTGCGTCGTCCTCTATCTCCCGAACCCGTCCGAAAACGATAACGCTGCGGAAGTGTGAGGTGTACTCCTCGGGAACTATCTCATCGCTGTCAACAACGCACATGGATGCCTTGGGATTTCTTTTCAGCGCATCGTTCTTGTGGCCGCTCCTTGCGCAGTGGAAGTATATCTTCCCATCGCTGTATACGTAGCACAGGGGAACTGCATAAGGGTAATCATCATCCCCCGCCACTGCAAGCACTCCGTAGCTTCTCTCCTCCAGTATCGAGATGCTCTCAGCCTCGGGCAGGAGCTGTTTAAATCTTCTCATTGGTCTGAACATACTTATCCCTCCGTCTTTTTCCTGTACTCCAGATGGAATTCCTCGTAAACTATCTTCGTATCCTCGGAAAACTCATATCCGAGCTGCTCTGCGTACCTGATGTAGACCGCCCTGTGCGTTTCCCGCCATGCCCCGAGGGTCTTGTCCTCGCCCTCTTTCAGAGCCTGCTCCAGTGTTATCTCATTGAACGGGATTATCTGCACCCTCGTCGTTCTTACTACGCAGCGGGGAACTCCGTCCCAGTCGGTTATAATGCTGTAATCGCCCTTTTCGGGGAGGATATCGTCATCATACAGGTAGGTGGTGGCTCTCTTTTTACCCCGCAGAATGAGCCTAAGAAGTCTGTTCGATTCGCCCTCGTTACTGCCTACACGGAATATCTGAACGTAATCCGTATCCTCGTCCAGACCCTTTTCCCTGATAAAGCCGTCCCAGAATTCCTGCACGAGCCTGTCCATATACTCCTCATGCATATCGGGGCGCTTTTCCGCTGTGATCCTCAGTGCCGCCTTTCTCTGCCACTGCGCTATTACCTCGTGATTGCCCAGCGTAAGCTCGACAGGCACCTCTCTCCCCCGCCATACCCTCGGCATGGTGTACTGCGGATGCTCCAGAAGCCCGTTGTAGTGGCTCTCGATGCTGTAAGCGTCCTCGTTGGGGAGAACCCCCCTCTGCAATCTCGCAACAGCGTCCGCAACTATCAGCGCAGGAAGCTCCCCGCCTGTCAGAACGTAATCTCCCACCGAAAGCTCCTCGCACTCAAGCTCGTCCAGTACCCGCTGGTCTACTCCCTCGTAATGCCCGCACAGAAGTATCAGCCCGTCCTCTGCGGCAAGCTCCTTTACCTTTTCCTGCGTGAGCGTTTCTCCCTGCGGGGACATGTAGATTATCCTCGGGCGCTTTTCGTGCTTTGAAAGGATATCCGTGATGCAATCATATATCGGCTGAGCCTGCATCACCATTCCCGTGCCGCCGCCGTAGGGCTTGTCGTCCACCTTGCGGTGCCTGTTCTCGGTGTAATTGCGGATATCGTGGGTGTATATCTCGATAAAGCCGTTCTTTATCCCTCGTCCCACTATGCTCTCGTGGAGAACGCTGTCGCACATCTCCGTGAACAGCGTAGCAATATCAATCCGCATCGCCGTTCTCCATGTCGTCAAACAGCCCTTTCAGCGGACGTATCAGCATCTCGCCGCCCTCGATATCGGTCTTGATGACTACCTCGTCAATGCAGGGGAACATAAGCTCTCCCCCGTCCTTTCTGATGGAGTAAACATCGCTTGCGCCGTTCTGATAAACGTCTGTTATCTTGCCGTAGACAGCGCCTGTATCGACATCCTTTACGGTAAGCCCGATGATGTCCTGTATGAAGTACAGACCCTCTTCAAGCTCCGCATCGTCCCTGTCCATGTACAGTATCTTGCCGATAACGGGCTGAGCCTGCTCGATGGTGTCGATGCCCTCTATCTTCATTACGACGATGTTCTTGTGAGGATACGCTCTTGTAACGTGTATCTCCGTCTTTCCCTTGTCGAAGTACAGCGTATCGAAATCGCACAGCACCTCGGCGCTGTCGCAGTAATACTGCGCTCTTACCTCGCCGCGGATGCCCTGTGTTGCTACTATCTTGCCTATTTCAAGAAATTGTTTTTTCATGTTGACCTCTTAAATATTCACCAGCGTTTTTCGGAAATATCGGGGTTTTGTCCCGCCTGTCCCAGCCATTGTCCGTACAGCGGAATACCCGCCAAGCCTTTTGCAGAGCCATTCCATGTAGCATTGTCCTTTTTGTCCTTTTGTCCTTAAGTATAAATATATATGTCCTTTTTGTAATATAAATATATAGAAAGCCTTTTTTATATTAATTATATATACTAAATGATATCTATATACAAATAAATATCTATACCCATGGGACAAAGGGACAAAAGGGACAAATCCTGAATTTTGCTTATTCCTCAGCGGTTTATGATACTTTTTCCTATCTGTGACAAAAAAGACAATAGTCCGACATTACAGGTTCACCTTAACTATCTCATCAAAGCCCTGCTGTTTAACTCTGCTGTAAACCTTGTCTATCTTCTTGGGATTGGGAACGAGAACGAGCGTCACATCACTTTCAGACATAAGCTCGTCCTGCTTTGCGATGGCATCCAGTACGTCCTCTGCCTTGTACAGCACAGCGGTCTTTTTACGTGTGCCAGCAAGCTGGATATTGTTCTCCTGAACGATGGAGAAGATACGCTCAAAGCCGATGGAGAAGCCAACTGCGGGAACTGTATCTCCCGTAAATCTGCCGATGAGGTTATCGTAACGTCCGCCGCCTGCGACAGTACCGCCGAACTGCTTGCTCTGCACCTCGAACACCGTACCTGTATAGTAGCCCTGACCTCTTACAAGAGAGGGGTCGAACTCAACGGAGTAGCCCTCGGAGAGCTTATCAGCGGTCGAAATTACGGTACGGAGCTGTTCCAGTATCTCCTTAG
>JAFSHE010000026.1 GCA_017440445.1 Oscillospiraceae bacterium
CGAAATCAAGTTCTCCCATGGTAAACTTGCTGTATTTCTTTGTAAGACCTCTAGCTGTCAGAATACTGTCCATGTTATTCTCCTGTCATATAATTACATTGATATTACTTTATGCTATATGTTTTAGCGCCTGACTCGAATGCTGCGTATATCTTTTCAAGCTCGTCCATAGCTGTTTTTTCGTCAACATACGCACCTAAAGTCGGTGTCGTCAGAGAGGACGCCATGCTATTCCATCCGATCAGCAGATATTTCTCATTCTTCTTACCGCCGATGTTTTTCTCGATAGAAACCCTTACGCAGTCAACTAAATTCTTTTTATCCTGTGCAAATATTATCATATTTTCCTCCGTCAGTTCATAACATAAGTCTTTTCGCCTGCCGCAATCGCTGCGAAAAGCTTTTCAAGCTCATCCAAAGCCTGCTTTTCCTCGGGATAACCGCCCAGCATTTCACTGATTATCTCATTACCTGCGATGATCGCATATTTGCCGTCCTTACCGCCGCCGATATTTCTTGTAACCTCTATCTTACCGCTTTTTACAACTACGATGCGCTTTCTGTCCTGCGTAAAAACAGATATCAGTATATCATTCATTTTATCATACCTCTCAGTCAATATCATAAAGAATGTTTATCATGCTTATAAGCTCCTCACGGGATGTTCCCGCAAGCTTTGCCGACTCGATAGCGTTCTGCAGGTGCTGCTCCAGCAGCCTTAAGTGCTGCTCCTTCACCATTTCCCTGTCCTGCGGGTTTACGATGTACCCCTTGCCCTGCACAGGTGCTATCAGACCTTCCTCCGTAAGCTGCTCATACGCTTTCATCGTGGTGATAACGCTTATCTTAAGATCACGAGCAAGTCCTCGTATCGAGGGGAGATAATCACCCTCGGCAAGCTTACCGTTCATGATATCCTCCTTGAACTGGCTTGCTATCTGCCGATAGATGGGTATATCGGAGTTCTGTAATATCTTCAAACCATGACCTCCTTTCAGTTAGGTGTTTATGTGTTGTATATACAGTATATACTGTTTATATCAATTTGTCAAGGGGTTTTTGAAAAAAACTTTATAAACTAAAAACCGCAAAAAGTTCTGTGCTACCTTTATTAACTTTCAATGCACTTGTCACAAAATAGATAATATGTTCTTGCTTTGCGCCGTTAGCAAAGGGACAACCCTTGGGGAGGGGGAAAAGAAAAACTAAAGAACAAAAAGCGGACATTCCCCCTCCCCAACGGTTTTCCCTCTGCACTCTCTTTCCCCAACCCCTCCCCTTTGTCCGCTTTTTATTTTCTGTCATACTTTTATGAGACAGGTTGGTGTAATTGAACTTTGCAAGTGTTGATATGACATAACAATTGCTCCCTCATGTAAAAAGTGTGACAAGCGAGTAAGTAAGAAAAAATTTTGAATATATATTTGAAGATTTGTTTGTCAATGATTAGCCATATTGCTGTAAAAAACCACATACAACAAAACTCCCCGCCTTGCAGCGGGGAGCGTATTCGTTATGAATAATATCAATACTTATTGGAGTGAGCCTTAACGTACTCAACAACTTCCTCAGCATAGCAGAATGCCATGGAAACGCATGTATCTGCACAGCCGTAGTAGATAGCAATTCTGCCTGTATCCTTATCGCAGAGTGCAGCGCAGGGGAATGTAACGTTCTGAACGTCGCCTACGCACTCATAGTACTCTCTGGGGTTGATGAGGTACTCCTTGCAGCGATACTTAACCTTCCAGGGCTGATCCTTGTCGAGGATGCAAGCGCCGAAGCTGTATACGAAGCCGTTGCAGCTCTCGAGAACGCCGTGGTAGAATACCAGCCAGCCCTCGCTTGTCTCGATCGGGATAGGACCTGCACCGATCTTCTTGGACTCCCAGCCCTTGTCGGGAGCCATAACGTGTCTGTGCTTGCCCCAGTATGTCATATCCTTGGAGTGAGAAAGGTACATATCACCGAAAGGTGTGTGGCCACTGTCAGAAGGACGGGAGAACATTACATACTCGCCGTTGATCTTTCTGGGGAACATAACACCGTTTCTGTTGAAGGGAAGGAATGCGTTCTCGCACTGGTGGAACTCCTTGAAGTCCTTTGTCCAGCCCACACCGATCGTAGGCTTCCAGCCGTAAGCGTTGCACCATGTGATCCAGTATCTGTCCTCGATCCATACGCAGCGGGGATCGTAGCCATACTGCCAGGGATTAGCCTCAGCAGCGAGGGGATCGTCGTTGATCCACTCAACCTTCTCAGGGTTGATGTTCCAGTGGATACCATCCTCGGAGAAACCAGCATGGATAGCCATGTTTCTCTCCTTGTCGTCTACACGGAACACACCTGCAAACTTGCCCTCGAAAGGAACAACTGCAGAGTTGAAGATGGAGTTGCTTGTGGGAAGCAGATCTCTGGGGATAATGGGGTTAGCGTCATAGCGCCATACTACGTCCTTGCAGCCCTCGGGACGATCCATCCAAGGCATGTTGGGAATGCTCTGTCCAATGATTTCTAAGCTCATGGTCTTTTACCTCACTTAATTTTTTTTATTTTTTAACCGACGCATACGGCAGCTCCGTATGCACCTCTTGAGTTAAGTATATCAAAATATATCCTTTTTTTCAATAGACTTTTTTTATAAATATTCTGCGTTTTTTTAGTATATGATTACTTAAAAAGAGTTACTTAATTAGCCGAGTTTTAACCTAACAATCCGCAAATGTTATGCAACAAACAAAGGAGCGGAAAAATCCGCTCCTTTAAAGATCATCTTGTAGCCAAAACATCGCCCGAGAGAGCCTCTCTGACTGCCGCCAGGAACTGCTCCTCTCCGACAGGTCTGCTGAAGAAGTAGCCCTGAAGATACTCAACACCCTTTTCGATAAGCAGCTCTGCCTGCTCACGGGTCTCAACGCCCTCAGCCACTATCTTAACACCGAGGCGAAGTATCATATCGATACAGCTGTTGAGGATTATCATCGGCTCGTCAGGTTCCTCGCCGAAGCAGGGCCAGATAAGGCTCTTATCCAGCTTTACAAGCTCGAAATGCACCTTTGCCATCTGTGCAAGGTTTGAATAGCCTGTACCGAAATCATCCATAGAGAAGTGGCATCCCAGCTGACGGAAACGGTCCATGTTATACTGAAGCATATCACCGCCATCTATGGAGGCTGTTTCGGTTATCTCCAGATTGAAAAATCCGGGGTGAACTCCGTATTTTGTCATCAGCTTTGTAAGCTGAGCCACTATCCCGATATCCACGCTCTGTACACCGGAAAGGTTTACCTCGATGTAGTCGATGCCGAGCTTCCACAGCTTTTCTCTCGCTGCAAAGCTGCACACCTTTTCAAACACGATATTTCCGATATCGCCTATCAGTCCGTGCTCCTCAGCAAGCGGGATGAAATATTCAGGCGAAACAAAGCCAACTGTGGTGGTATCCTGCAGGCGCACAAGCGCCTCCGCAGAGGAAAATCTCTTTTTGCTTGCGGAATAGATGGGCTGATACACAACGTCGAACGCCTTGTTCTTTACAGCCTCAGAGAGAATTCCCAGTACCGCCATGCGATAGTTCTTTTTCTCGATTATCTCATCGTTGATAAAGTATATCTTTCCGCTTCCACGCAGAGAAGGCTCTGAAAGGCAGTAGTCCAGCGTATCGTATGCCTCGTCCACATTTTCGGCAAAACGAGGACACTCCATGATAGTAAGATGGTAGTGCGGTGTAAACATACCATCCGAAGTCTGTGCGTTGCATTTGAAGTTCCACAGCTCGCTGCCGCTGCAAAGGCGGTCAAGCTCCTCTTTTTTCTCGATAAACGCAGTAAGCGTATAGGAGCGTGAATGATAAAGGCTGGTGTGCGGCAGTGCAAAGGATATCTGCTCTGCAGCCTGACGGAGAACCACCTTAGCCTGATCGTAGCCCATTACCTTCTGTATCTGGTCAACATCGTCGATTGTGAAATTCACCATGAAGAACGGCTTCTTTCTCGCAAACATCTCAGGCACCATGATATGGAACGCACGGCGGCTGAATGTACCGACTTCGTCATCCTCGTACTGACGGGGATTTTCAAATCGGATATAAACATACATCACCATAAGCGATACGCCCATAGCGGATATCAGCCAGTATTTTGTTATGAACTGAACCAGCGAAACGCCTATCCAGATACAAAGTCCTACGATAATGGATATCCTCGCACGCTTGAAATCGGGAAGTATCTGTGCAATACCGCCATCATCTGTGCTGTATGCATTCTTTTTTCTCAGGAGAATAAAGAAGATGGATACTACATAAAGCGCAATAGAAAGATAGAACACATTTACCATCGGTCCGTAGGAGTATGCGCCACGCTCATCTACGTGATAGTATATCGGCGCAAACAGCGCAAATGCCATAGAGATAAGAAACGGCAGGCTGAAGCCAAACAGTGCTATCTTTTTGATACGCTTCTGTGCGCCGCACAAGAAACATACATAGATAAACAACAGGAATACAACTATATCAAGTGAGCCTATGTATATCTGATGTGACAATCTTACGACCCATTCAGGCAGACTGGCCAGATTATTAATAGTATAATACGATCCGATATCCGCTGCAAGATTTATAAGCGATGCAGCCCAGAAAAGCGTAAACGTCTTGGTGGAGATCAGCGGCAAACGTCTGCTGCGCAGAAAATCCACAAATATAACGACCAGTACCGCAATTGCGAGTATCTGGAATTTCAGACTTCCGAATACCATATCTTCCTCCATTTTTCCTAAATATATTATAATGATATATAAGCAAAAAGTAATAATATATAATTAGTATATCACAAAAATGTCATAATTTCTACCACCTTTACACAGTTTGTGTAATTTTGTACAACCCGCACAAACCATAAAATCGACATTATGCGGCGACAAGTATCCCAAAAGCCTTTTACAGCGGTATTTTCCATGGTTTCTGTTGAAAACAAATGGATATGTTGAATATTTTGTTGAAAGTTTTTTGTTGAATATAGACAATCTCCAACGCTTAACATGATGAAATATTCTGCAAAAAACAGAAAATCAGATTTAAAAGTGACAAAAACAGAAAATAGTGTTGACGAAAATTTTTATTTTGGATATACTTATACCAAGAGATCAAACAGCGCTATGCTGTTGTCTTGAGGAGAAACAATTTAACAGCAAAAGAAAGAAGTACTCAGTACAGGCAAAATATTATTTTAAGTGGAGGATTTTTACCATGTGCATGAAAGACATCGAAGTTAAAAACCAGGTAGGTCTGCACGCTAGACCCGCAACATTCTTCATCCAGAAGGCTAACGAGTTCAAGTCTTCTATCTGGGTTGAGAAGGAGGAGCGCAGAGTTAACGCTAAGTCCCTTCTCGGTATCCTGTCCCTCGGCATCGTAGGCGGCGCAAACATCCGCATCATTGCTGACGGCAGCGACGAGCAGCTTGCAGTTGACAGCCTTGTTAAGCTCGTAGAGAGCGGCTTCGCTGAGTAATACTCTGGCAAGATATTATTTTGTTTATTTCCGCATAAATGCGGTCGGCAGGGCAGAAACCGACTTCGGGTCGGGCTTCTGCCCCTTTTGTTTTTCTCGGAGGAATTATGAAAAAGCTTATTTCGGCGGCAATTTCTGTGGTGCTTATGCTGACTCTGTCAGGCTGTACGTCTTCAGTGCCTGAGGGATATCAGCAGATAAGAGCTGCTAAAGAGAAGTATGAGAGCCTCGACAGCGGCAGAGCGACTATGACAGACCTTACCACAGGTGAGTCCATTATGGAGTTCAGCTTTCTGATAAACAAGAACAACGAGATGATATTCAACTACTACGGCAAGGACAGCAGCGATGAGATGTATGCATACAGCAACGGTGCCGAGTACTATTATAAAGAGCCGGGAGCCAGGATGTGGTCTGTAATAGGTCCCGAGGACGAAAATTACATCTACAATCTGTACAGCAGAGAGTACCGTTATCCATACGCTGACGGCGGGATATTCTTCCTTGACGGAGGCTCGGTGGAAAGCGCTGAGGTCCTCAGCGGCGAGGATGGAACGGTAACGATCAAATATGTTTACGATACGGACAAGCTTAATTCCTCGGTGCATGGCGTACTTACTGATGTAGACAGCTTCAGCTCACTCACCACTGTATTCAGTATAAACAGCGAGGGGTATATTACGGAGTTCACAGAAACGGGTACAGTCACTGACACCGACGGAGTCTCCCGTGACATAAACATGTGTATCGCAATCGATATGATGAACGATGTGTACGAGATACCCTACCCCGTAGATCAACTGAAAAAATCCTGAAAAAGGTAAAATATGTTGAATTTTGTTACTGTACACTAATCTGCTAAATCGTTTTTGTGAAAATCATCTGAAAAAATCAATGAAAAAGTTACAAAATGGTTACAAAAGGTTGCAAAACGGTTACAGTAATGCTATAATAAAACAAGTTCGCAGAGAATACGCTCTGCATTTTCGCAGCAACCACGGCAGCTATCGCTGCATTGAGATATAAAAGGAGGAAACATGGTTTCCGAAAAAGAAAAAACAACAACTGATAATATTAAAAAGCCACGAAAAACGCCTTATGATGGTATTGCAGGTCTGGGAGAATATTTCTTCTCTGTTATTATGACTGTTGCTCTGTCGATAAAGAACGCAGCAGCTAAGGTGATCGAGAAAAACGAGGACAGACTTGCAGCCTTCGGTGAATGGACGCTCAATACCCTTAAAAAGCTTGGCAGAAAGATCGCATCTCCTTTCGTGAGATATCACAAGGCATTTAAGCTGGGCTTCTCTGAGGTGGGCAGGATACGCAGGGAAAAAGGTTCATTCAGCGCATTTATCGCTGTAATAAAGATGTTCTTCCGTCTGCTATTCGGCAAGCGTGGTCTTGCATACTCCGTGTTCAACTATGCGCTTCCTGTTGTCAGCATGGTAATGCTGTTCAATATCGTGACATACGCAAACAACATGAACTACGCTGTAAAGCTCAATGTAAACGGTGATTTCGTCGGATATATCGAGAGCGAAACGGTGTTCACCGAGGCAGATCGTATAGTTCAGCAGCGTATCAACTACATGGACAGCAATACAAAGACCATCACATTTGAGCCTACATATCAGCTTGAAGCGGTGGATTACGGCAGCACGCTGACAAAGTATCAGCTGGCTGATAAGCTGCTGACCTCCACAGGCGCTGAGATAGAGCACGCATACGGTCTTTATATCGACAACGCATTCTACGGCGCATTGATAGACAAATCAAAGATAGACGATACTCTTGAACAGCTTCTGGATGTTTATCGTACAGGCGCACAGAATGAGAAAGTCGCATTCGAAAGCACCATCACTTACGAGCCCGGACTTTACCTTTCCGAAAGTATCGTAAGCGAGGATGAGATAATCGACATAATCACCGCAAAACGTTCCGTAGCTACATACTATACGGTAGAAGCGGGCGACTCTCCTATCGGTATCTCCACAAAGCTTGGCATAAGCCTTGATGAGCTGGAGCATCTTAATCCCGGCTTTACTACAAATATGATGTATGTCGGTGACGAGGTGCTTATCACACAGGATGTTCCCTACCTTGCGGTAACAGTCACAAGAACAGAGGTATACAACGAGGCCACTCCATACGAAACAAAATATTTCGATGACAGCACAAGATATAAGGATTCCTCCACGGTAACCCAGGACGGTGTATACGGTACAGACCGTGTTACTGCTGATGTTTCCTACATCAACGGCGTTGAGATACGTAGAAAGGTGCTTAGCCGTGTAACGGTGACCGAGCCTGTCGATAAGATAGTAGCACTGGGAACAAAACCTCACCCCACAGACCTGCCTATAAGCATACAGAAGGTAGAAATAGGCGAGATGTACTGGCCTGTCGGTGGAGCTACGGGCGGAGAGATAAGTGAGATGATGTACGGCTACGGCGGCTACTACGGCCACGCAGGTATCGACATCAGAGCGCCTTCCGGAACTCCCATAATCGCAGCGGATTCGGGAACAGTAACCTTTGCCGGCTGGAAGGGCGGATACGGCTTCTGCGTATTTATCGACCACGGCAACGGTATTCAGACCGTTTACGGTCACGCAAGCTATCTGCACGTATACGCAGGCGAAAAGGTAACACAGGGTCAGCAGATTGCAGATGTAGGCTCTACGGGCTACTCCACAGGTAACCACCTCCACTTCGAGGTGCGTATCAACGGCATCTGTATGAACCCCATCAACTATCTGCCATGGCATGTTCGTTCGCCCTGGTGCGTAGAATATTAAACAGCATCCTCCCCTGAAAAGGGGAGGATTTTTGCAAATGTGCGACCCGATGAAATTTTTACCGTCATAATGTATGAGCTCACAAAAAGGGGGAGTAGATATGACAGACGAAGAAATATTACAGCTGTATTTCACCCGAAATGAAAACGCAATAAACGAGACCAGAAATTCCTATGGTCGGCTCATGCGCAGCGTTGCATACAACATACTTCAGAATTCTCAGGATGCAGAGGAGTGCGAAAACGAGACCTGCCTTAAAGCGTGGAACAGCATCCCGCCCACAAAGCCGCAGAGATTAAGCGCATATCTGTGCAAGATAGCAAGGCGCACTGCGCTGGACAGATATGATTACAATTCCGCTGCAAAGCGTGGAAACGCACTGCCGATAGACGAGCTTGCAGAGTGCATAGCCTCGGCAGGATGCGCAGAGGACCGTCTTTCTGAAAACGTACTTACCGATATCCTGAATGATTTTCTGTCAAAATGCGACTATAACACACGAGTGATATTCATGCGCCGATTCTGGTTCGGCGACAGCATCTCGGAGATAGCAAAGCGGTTGCATGCGGGGGAAAGCATGGTAAAATCCCGTATCTCCAGAACATTGAAGAAGCTTCGGGAACACCTCAAAAAGGAGGGCTATACATTATGAAAGAAAAACTCAACAATGCTTTGAATGATGTCAGCGACAAGCTGATAGAAGAAGCGGCAAAGGCTGACCGCCTTGAAAACAACACCGCCCGTATCGTGCGGAATATCGCAGTGCCTGTTGCCTCTGCGGCGGCTATCGCAGGACTTTGTATCGGGCTTGCGAAAATGGGAGTGTTCAACACCTCACAGGGCGCAGACCTGCTCC
>JAFSHE010000236.1 GCA_017440445.1 Oscillospiraceae bacterium
GAGTACTCAGTGCCATCGGACTTATCTTTGGCGGAATATTAGTGCTTGTGATAGTGTGTCTGATAATGTGGACAAAGCTGCAGGATATCACCACAGGGCAGGTGGAATCCCATGTGGCGGGTTACAGCAATATGATGTCGCACATGATAAACAGCAGCTTCAAAAACGAGCTTGAACTGCTGGAGGATATCACTGCACTGGTGGACGCTGATACGGGAAGAATAAGCGAGGTGCTGACCCGTGAGGCGGGTGTTTCCTACGGAGTGATGAAGACAAACGGCGAGGCGGTGTACGGACGTGCACTCAGCTTTTCGGAGTACGAGGGCTTCTTTGATGCGCTGCATGGAAATCCATCGGTCTGCTGTGGAAAGAATACAGATACGGTATTGTTTGCAGTACCTGTCTATAAGGGCGATAACGTAAAATATGTGCTTTACAAGCTATATAGTAACGCAGCGCTTACGGAAAAGATACGGCTTGTCTGCTACGATGGTCAGGGCGAGTGTATGCTCATTGATTCAGAGGGCAGGGTGATACTGCGCTCGGAAAACAGCACCGCTGACATTGACTTTTTCACGCAGGAGGATAAGGCTGCTGCTCTTGGAAGGATACGCGAGACGATGAATACCCATGTGTCGGCTGCGTCCTACTGCTCAAAGAATGAGCTTATCATGTTTGCGGCAGAAACAGATTATCCTCAGCTCTACATTATGGGTTTTGTGCCGTCAAAAGCGCCTGCGGGCAATATTTCAATGATAATCCCGCTGGTGTTGTGGACATTTGGTCTGCTGTGGCTGCTGCTGGTCATAATAACGATATACCTTTTCGGTGCGGAGCGCAAGGCGCAGGAGAGCGACGAGCTTAAGCAGGCGAAGATACTTGCCGAAAATGCTAACCAGGCAAAGAGCGACTTCCTTGCAAACATGTCCCATGAGATACGTACTCCCATTAACGCCATCATAGGCATGAATGAGATGATAATGCGGGAGAGCAGCGACAAGGAAATAACAGAGTATGCGGCGAATATCGATTCCGCAGGTCATAGCCTGCTTTCCATAATCAACGATATACTGGACTTCTCGAAGATTGAGTCAGGAAAGATGGAGCTTGACGAGCATGATTACAGTCTTGGTGCGGTACTCAACGATGTTGTGGTAATGGTCAGGCTTAAGGCAGAGCAGAAGGACCTTAATTTTGATGTGGAGGTCGACGAGGAGCTTCCCGATATCCTGTACGGTGACGATGTGCGTATTAAGCAGGTGATACTTAATCTGCTGGGCAACGCAGTGAAGTATACTCCCCGTGGAACTGTGAAGCTGTGCGTCAGCGGAACTCCATCTCCCGATGAAAAGCGCATCAATCTGAAGATAGCCGTAAAGGATACGGGAATAGGTATCCGTAAGGAGCTTATTCCGTCCTTGTTTGAGAACTTCAGCCGCTTCGATATGGAGAAGAACCGTAATGTGGAGGGAACAGGTCTGGGACTTGCCATCACCCACAGACTGGTAACGCTGATGGATGGCAGGATAAAGGTAGAAAGCGTTTACGGAGAAGGCTCCGTATTTACGATATTCCTTACGCAGGAGGTGCATGGCACTGAAAGAGTAGGCAACTTCCTTATGAGGAGCAGTGCGGCTGCAGCTGCGTCTGCCGACCGTACAACGATATTCACCGCACCCGGTGCAAGCATCCTTGCAGTTGACGATAATCAGATGAATCTGGTGGTAGTGAAGAACCTGCTGAAGCACTCAAAGGCGAAGCTTACTGTGTGTATGGGCGGAACAGAAGCACTGGAGCTTGTGCGCAGCAATACATACGATGTGATACTTCTTGACCACATGATGCCGGGTATGGACGGCATAGAAACTCTGAAACACATGAAGAGCATGCCTGTAAACATGAGCAGGGATGCGGTGGTGATAGCGCTTACAGCAAATGCTGTTTCGGGTGCACGTGAGATGTATCTTGCCGAGGGCTTTGATGATTACATGAGCAAGCCCATCGCAGGACACGACCTGGAGGATATGCTGGCAAAGCATCTTCCCGCAGGAAAGGTAGCCTATGTTGAGGAGGAGAAAAAGGACGCTCCCGCAGAGGCTGCTGTTAAGGATGCAGAAGTACAATCTGTCAGCGGGAACGCTCCGTCCGAGGAGGAGCAGGAGCCGCTGTTTGATACCGCACTTGGCATAAAGTATTGTGCCGACAGCGAGGAGATGTACGCTGAGATACTCCAGATGTTCTGCGATATGCGTGACGAAAAGCGAACAGAGCTTGAAACTGCGTTTGCAAAGCAGAGCTGGGATAAATACGTAGTAGGCGTTCATTCGCTGAAATCCAACTCGCTGAATATAGGCGGCAGGCGGCTTTCAAAGCAGTGCCTTGCGCTTGAGCAGGCTGGCAAGCGTATACTTGCTAAGGATGAGGTGCAGGAGAACACTGAATATATCCTCAAAAATCATTCGGTGGCTATGGCGTTGTATAACGAAACATTGGCGGCAGCCTTTGATTATCTTGACAGAAAGGACAGAAAATAAAAATGGGTATAGAAAACAGCTTGAAAGGCATACGTATTCTTTCGCTTGATGATAATATTCTTGATAACAGCATCCTGTCTGAGATGCTCTCAGATACGGATATAAAGCTGGATTGCACTACATCTGTTGATACCGCACTGAGGATGATAGGCGAGAGTCATTACGACCTTATAATGATAGACCATCTTATGCCCGAAATAGACGGAGTAGCAGTGCTTCAGAGGATAAGAAAACAGCATCTGTGCGACGATACACCTGTCGTTGCAGTAACAGGAAATACGATATCCTCCGCTAAGGAGAGCTATATGCAGGCGGGCTTCAGCGGATATGTTGCAAAGCCAATCGTAAGAAAAAATCTTCTCGATACGATAGCGCATGTGCTTGGATTGTATGACGAGCCTGAGGAGGAAATATCCCGTTCTGATGTGCTGGTTATAGACGATGACAGGATGAACCTGCTTATCGCAAACAAGCTGCTTTCAGGCAGGTATAACGTAACTACTGTGAATTCGGGCAAGGCGGGCTTTGAGTTCCTGGAGTATAACTCCTGCGATCTGATAATGCTTGACCTGCGCATGCCCGAGATGGATGGCTTCCAGTTCCTTCAGCTTATTAAGGCTGATAGCAGACTTAGGGATATCCCCGTGATCTGTCTTACGGCTGATAATGAGCGAGAGTCGGAGATACAGTGCTTCGAGCTTGGCGCAGTGGATTTTATCTCAAAGCCTTTTGTTGCTGAGATAATGCTGTCAAGAGTGAACAGGATACTGGAGCTTGACCACCTGCGTAAGCAGCTTAAGGATGAGGTAGACAAGCAGACAAAGGAGCTTCAGATGCACAGCCACAGGCTCCAGCGGCTTACCGTACAGACCATGCAGACGCTTGCAGGCACGATAGACGCAAAGGATAAGTATACAAACGGCCACTCGCTGAGAGTAGCGGAGTATTCCAGAATGATAGCGGCAAGGCTGAATATGCCGGAGCTGATGCAGCAGGATATCTATTATATCGGTCTGCTGCATAATATCGGAAAGATAGGTATTCCCGATGAGATAATCAACAAGACATCAAGGCTCACCGATGAGGAGTATGCGGTTATAAAAACTCATCCCTCAATAGGTGCAGAGATATTGGAGAAGATGTCGGAAAACCCCGATATAGCGCTTGGCGCAAAGCATCACCACGAGCGATACGACGGCAGAGGCTATCCCGAGGGACTCGCAGGCGAGAATATCCCGCTTGTGGCAAGGATAATCGGCGTTGCGGATGCGTATGATGCGATGACATCCAACCGAAGCTACCGTGAGGTACTGCCGCAGGAATTCGTCCGCAAGGAGATAGAAAAGGGCAGAGGCACACAGTTTGACCCTATCTGCGCAGAGATAATGCTTGGCATTATAGACGAGGATAAGCAGTACAACCTCAGAGAGCATAAGTAAAAAAAGAACGCTCACGAGCTATTTCGTGAGCGTTTTTTGTATAGTGCTGACCGTTTTTGCATCAGTAATCGAACTTCAGCAGTCCTTCTATGTCGAAGTTGAGTATCATGCGCTTAAGCTGAGCTATCTTTTCCTCCTCAGACTCGGGGAAACTGTATCCGTCAAGCATAGCTGAAAGCTCATCCAGTGCGTCCACATCCATTTCAAGGGCTGAATTGTGGATACGGTTGAATATCTCGGCTATCTCGGCGCTGTGCTCTGTGGAATCTTTTTTAGGCTCGCTGTCATCGGAAACAAGTTCCTTCAGCAGCGGCTCAAAGCACAGCCAGCGCTGTATGAATACGGGATGCAGCGCACGTATCGTTTCCACGTTGCCGTTTCGTGCAGCATTTTCAAGCTCCATCGCCATGCCCGCAAGCTGAACTATTCCCACAAGCGCAGCGGAGCTTTTCATGCTGTGGACCTTGATGCGGTAGCTGTCAAGCATGCCCTCGTTTTCTAGGTCGGCATAGTAGCTGTTAAGCTCGTCTGCGTCGCCCTTTATCGAGGTGTGCAGCAGCTTTATCGCATCAAGCAGTGGCTCGTCCTCTGCGAAGTGACCTCTTGCGTAGGACCAGTCTATGCCCTCTATCACGGGCAGCTCTGCCTTTTCAGCCTTGCTGTCATCAGAAGAAGTCAGCATCATGTCGCTGAGTACATTGGAGATAAGCTTTTCCAGCTTCTTCGGGTCGATGGGCTTTGAAAGAAATCCGTCAAAGCCCTCGCTGAGGTAGTACTCCTTTGAACCTGAGAGTGCATTCGCCGTCAGTGCGATAACGGGAGTGCCGATATTGATGTTTCCGCTCATGGCACGGATGGCCTTTAATGTTTCCACACCGTCCATTTCGGGCATCATGTGATCCATAAAGATCATATCGTACTTTGTGTCCTGTATCATTTCAAGGCACTGCTTGCCGCTGTCAGCCTCTGATATCAGTGCCTTTGTCTGCTTAAGCAGGTTTGTGAACACCTTGCGGTTTATCGCATTGTCATCCACCACAAGCAGTTTTGCGGAGGGTGCTGTAAAGGTTGCCTCGTACTTTCGGTCGTCGTACTCATGGGTAAGGTCGGGCTTTCCTATCGGGGTGGGGTCTATTATCTCCTGCTTCAGTACGAAGGAGAATTCCGAGCCCATGCCGTAGTAGCTTTTTACACGTATTTCACTGTTCATAAGCTTAAGCAGCGAGCTTGTGATGTTAAGTCCCAGACCTGTTCCCTGGATACTGCGGTTTCTGTTCTCCTCTATTCTGTCGAAGGCGTCGAACAATCGTCCGATATCCTCCTCCTTGATACCGATACCCGTATCTCTTACGCAGAAGTAGATATCTTCCTCGCCTATTTTTCTTACTTCAAGCGTAACACTACCGTGATGCGTGTACTTGATAGCGTTGCTAATAAGGTTTGAGAGTATCTCCTTAAGTCGTACATCATCGCCCTTCATTACGGAGGGAAGCTCCTCGTCTATGATAAATTCAAGCTTAAGGTTTTTTGCCTCTGCTCTGAAACGGAAAAGGGTGTACAGGTCGGTCAGAAGTGAAACAGGCTTGTACTTCGCTGAAAAAATAGTCAGCTTGCCCTCCTCTATCTTGGAGATATCAAGTATATCGTTGATGATGTTAAGCAGGGAGCCTGCCGCTATCTTGGTTTCTGATGCGTATTCCCGTATTGCAGGTTCACGGCTTTCTCGTAGGATCATCTCGTTCATGCCCATTACCGCATTGATGGGAGTACGTATCTCGTGGGACATGTTAGCAAGAAAGCGGGATTTGCTTCGGGTCGCAGCCTGTGCCTGGTCGCACTTTGCCTCAAGAACCTTGAGCAGGTCGTCAAGGCTGCGCTCCTGCTCTCTGCCCTGACGGTAGCTGAAGCTTATCAGGCTTGTCATACTGAGTATTACCCAGTTCATAACCAGTACCATGCAGCTGCCGAAGGTATATGCCAGCATCGTCTGGCGGGAGCCTGTGTAAACACTTATCAGTCCTGCCGCTGCAATAGCAGACAGTACCGAAACTATCATGTGGAATTTTGCTATCTTTACATCCAGAAACGTGAATATTGTTATTACGCTGAAGCTTAATGCATAAACAAGCACCTGTGCCGAGTTAAAGGATACTGCGAGAAATGCGTCAAGTACAACGAATGCTATACTTTGCACACGCATGTGGGCGTATTCGCTTATAAATCCTTTTTTCCTGTTTGCACCCAGAAAAAAGGTAATAAATAACGCAAATACGACAAATGCTATCAGCAGGGGAAGCGGAATTTTGGTGTAAAATATGCCCATAATTATGTTCAGTATGGAACCTGCTAAAAAGAAGTTCAGGTTGGTAGCGCTTCCTGTCTTGAATTTGGATTTCATACACGCACCCCCTTTGGAACAACGAAGCTAAGTCCCTGATGAACTATCTCAGCCTTGACCTCTGTAACGTTCTTGATAAGGTCGCCGTCCTGGTTTATAGTGAATGGTGAGCCGTCTGTACGGCGTATAGTTATTTTGCTGCACTCGCCGCTTTTCATAAGCTGCTTTACCTTGTCGTGCTTTTTTCCTGTAAGGGCGGTGAGTACCGGCAGCAGTGGAAATCCTCGCTTATCGGAGGCTATCCTGTACACAGCTTTTCCATCGTTTATACAGGTGCTTTCAGCGAAGTACATATTTCCGCCGAAGATGCAGCCGTTGCCGATAAATACCTCGGCAGACTTACCGCTGAATATCTCGTCGTCAAGATGTATTTCATAATCAAGCGTTTTGGAAACGAAGATGGAGTACAGCGTAGATACAAAATAGGGCATCTCCTGACCGATAAAGCGAAGTATACGGAAATCGTTCATCTTGTCAATACAGTTGCTGTCAAGACCTGTTGAAAGTGTGTTGAGAGACACTCCGTGATTTGTGCGTATGTAATCCACCTTTATCACGTCGCCGTTGATAAGCTCCTCGATATTGCTGAAGCGAGACTCGTCCTTGCCGAACATTTTCAGAAAATCGTTGGTAAGACCGCAGGGGAAGAACGCTATCTCAGCCTCGGAGAGGTCATCAAAGCCGCCCAGCATCTTGTGCATCGTACCCGAGCCGCCGCAGCAGTAGAAGCGCAGCTTTTCACCCTCGAATATCTGACGTATCTTGCGTACCAGCTCCGCCTCGTAGCCCTCGTATCGTGTGTTGAATACAAAGTATTTCAGATCCTTCATGTTACTGAGCTTTGTGCGAAGGTCATCAGCAAAGGTCTTTTTTCCCGCAAATGGGTTTATGATGAATATATGTGTCATATTACCTCCGACTAAAGGTCATATCTTTACTTTAAAAAACAACAGCACATAGTTGTACTGTTGTTTTGAGATTATTCATTGTTTTTTTCCAGTGTGTCTCTTATCATATCCATAAGCTTCTGCTTTGCGGGGGGCTTGAGCATATATCCCGCAGGGTTAAGGCTGATAAGCTTTGTAACGGTATCTCTGTCCGCAGAGGCGGTGAGGAATACCACAGGGATATCTCTGGTGAGAGGGTTGCTGTGAAGCTGCCTTATAACATCCGCACCGTCAGAGTAGGGCATCTCGTAGTCCAGCAGGATTATATCGGGCTTTTTATTTTCTATTGCCATGAATGCCTGAGAGCCTGATACAGCAATTGCAACGGAATATCGTTCCTGTATCATTTCCTTTACAGTCCTGAGCAATATGGGATTGTCGTCAACGATAAGTACGTGAGCCTTTCCCATTGCCACGGGATTATTAATCTGCATTTAGCATACCTCCATAATGTGAACGGCACGTTTTTTGTGCTGTCATATTAATCCAAAAAAATTGTTTTAAAACAACAGTGTTACATATATGTTAATTATATCACATCCATATAGAAAAAGCAATAGCAAGAGGCTGAAACAAAGTGATAATTTTGCTGTTTCGGAGTGCTTTTTTTATGTTTGGTTCCTCTCACAAAGAAGTTAATTGACAAGCGTGTTGAAAACGTTGAAAAAGAAAAGACCGTCAGGAAAACCCGACGGTCCTTGTTATTATATTCGGTAATTAAGCCTTGTTTACCTCGTCGATAAGCATAGTTCTTAGCACCTGAGGGTCGCAGTTGCCCTTGAGCTGACGCATACACTTGCCGAACAGAGCCTGAAGCGCCTTTTCCTTACCGCTCTTGTAGTCGTTGACGGAGCGTGTATCCTCTGCCACGACAGCCTTGATAACAGCCTCGATAGCGCCTGTATCATTGGATACGATGAAGTTGTTGTCCTTTGCGTACTGCTCAACATCAGCGATATCCTCGTCAAACATAGCGGAGAGTATCTTCTTTGCGTTTCCACGCTGTACCTTGCCGTCAAGCACCAGCTTGATAAGCTGACCCAGTGCCTTGCCCTCGATGGTAAGGTCGTCAGCTATCATCTGCTTCTTGTTGAGGATGTTCATGCAGTCGGAGATGAGCCAGTTTGCTGCCTCCTTAGGCTGACCGCACTCCTCGCATGCAGCTTCGAAGCAGTCGCAGAATGCTCTGCTCTGTGTAAGCTGCTCAGCGTCGTACTCGGAGAGGGAAAGCTCGGAGATGTAGCGTGCCTTCTTGTCCTCGGGAAGCTCGGGCAGGGAATTCTTGATACGGTCGAACCACTCGTCATCGATAACGATAGGCATGATGTTGGGGTCGGGGAAGTAACGGTAATCGCCAGCTGTTTCCTTGTTTCTCATAGCGTAGCTCTTGCCCTTTACATCGTCCCAGCGGCGGGTCTCCTGAACCAGTACCTCTGTGCCGTTTTCGAGAGC
Organism: Oscillospiraceae bacterium; assembly: GCA_017440445.1. The sequence continues at coordinate 8,771 of JAFSHE010000236.1, forward strand.
GTCGATGTGACGTGCGGTCTCGTACTCGATAGCACGGGTGATTGCGGAGATGGAGTTCATGTTCTTCATCTCTGTTCTTACGCCGAGAACATCGCTGCCCTCCTCACGAACGGAGAGGTTAACGTCGCAGCGCATGGAACCCTGCTCCATACGGCAGCCGGATACCTTGGCGAAGCGCAGACGTGAGCGCAGCTGCTCGAGGTAAGCCACTACCTCCTCAGCGCTGGAGAGGTCGGGCTGTGAAACTATCTCGCACAGCGGAACGCTTGTACGGTTGAAGTCAACAAGGGTCGTATCTGTCCAGTCGTCGTGAACAAGCTTACCTGCGTCCTCCTCCATGTGTATCTGCTTGATGCGGATGTTCTTCTTGCCCTTGCTTGTTTCGATCGGAACATATCCGTTTACTGCAACGGGGCTGAACCACTGTGTGGTCTGGTAGGAACAGGGCAGGTCGGGGTAGTAGTAGCTCTTCTTGTCGAAGGTTGTAACACGGTTGATGTCGCAGTTGAGCATAAGACCTGCTGTCATGCCGAGGTCAACAACGTGCTTGTTTACGATAGGCAGCATACCGGGCATACCGCAGCATGCGGGGCATACGTGGTCGTTCTGCTCGCCGCCGAACTTAGCGGAGCAGGAACAGAATATCTTTGACTCGGTGGCAAGCTCGATATGAACTTCCAGACCGATGACGGTTTCGTACTTTTTCATATTACTTGTCCTCCTTTTCAAATGTCGCTGCCATGTCAAGCAGGGCGAGGTCGGAGAATGCCTTGCCAATGAGCTGTACGCCGCCTACGACCACTGCGGGCATGCCTGTCAGGGATGCGGGAGCGGTGTACAGCGCCTCCTCAAATGAGAGGTACTTGTCAGCCTTTACGTCGTCCATTGTATAGGAAGCCTTTCCGCATGCGGGAAGCAGCACAGCGTCGAACTCACCGAATATCTCAGCGAGCTTTTCGCTTACCACTCTGCGGACACGCAGGGACTTGTCATAAACGTTCATGTAGTTCTCTGTGGAGAGAGCGTCTGAGCCAAAGAGGATAGCGGTCTTGAGCAGCTCGCCGAATGCTTCTGTACGGCTGTTTGTGTAC
>JAFSHE010000237.1 GCA_017440445.1 Oscillospiraceae bacterium
ATTCCTCCCGTTGCGAGGATGACTGAGTTTGCGCAGTAGTATTCGTGTCCCTCGGGAGAGAGGATATCAGCGAAGAACATTCCGTCCTCTCTTTCAAGGCGGCACAGCACGGAGTTGTTCACCACCGTTACGTTTTTAAGCTGCTGCACGCTTTCGATAAGGCTTGTTTCTATCTCGTATCCTGTGGAGTCCTTGTGGTGGGCTATCCTGCGGCGGGAGTGTCCGCCCTCTCTTGTCAGGGAGATGCTTCCGTTGTCCTTGTGGTCAAACTCAACGCCGTACTTGTCCTGGAGGGTCTGCACGTCAGTGGGACCCTGCTCCACGAGGATACGGACATTATCGAGATTGTTCTTATAATGTCCTGCTATCAGGGTATCCTGTATATGCAGGTCGTAGCTGTCGTTTTCCTTGTCCATAACGGCGGCTACACCACCCTGTGCCAGTGCGGAGTTGCACAGCGTAAGCTCACGCTTGCACAGCATAAGGATATCAAGGTCGCTGTCGAGATTGAGAGCGGCATAGATACCCGAGATACCTGTACCGACTATCATTACATCAAATCTGCGGAATTTCAAAGCCATCAGCCTTTCTTTACGGAGCTTGTCCGTTTCGTTGTGCCGCTTATGCGGCGGGATATATCGTTTTAACGGACGTATCGTCCGTATGATTTTCGTTGATAAAACAGTGAGTGAGCTTTCATGCCACTACTTGACATGAAAATAAAAAATTGCTATAATATAGAGCAATGTGTATAAACTGGCTTACTGCCATCAGCTCACGCATGGCAGGGTAAGTGCCGAAACTCCGTTACAGTATCGGCTGTTGCGAAAAGGAGTATATATGGAAGAAAAAATTTCAACAAAAGCTATTTTAGTCAGCGCCGATACAGGCGAGTATGACTGCGAGTCCTCCATGGACGAGCTTGCGGAGCTTGCAAAGACCGCAGGCGCTGAGGAGCTTGCCCGTGTTATCCAGAAGCGTGGCGCTTATGAGAGCGCTACCGTTATCGGTGAGGGAAAGCTGGAGGAGGTAAAGGAGCTGTGCGGCTCACTGGGAGCGGAGCTTCTTATATTTGACTGCGAGCTTACCGCCTCACAGATAAGGAATATCGAGGAGATAACCGATGTACGTGTTATCGACCGCACCATGCTGATACTGGATATCTTCGCAGGCAGAGCGGTCTCCCGTGAGGGTAAACTTCAGGTAGAGCTTGCTCAGCTTCGTTATCGTCTGCCAAGACTGATGGGAATAGGTGCGTCGCTGTCAAGACTTGGCGGTGGTATAGGCACCAGAGGTCCCGGTGAAACTCAGCTTGAAACGGACAGACGTCACATCCGCCGCCGTATCGACAAGCTCTCTGCTGAGCTTAAGGAGCTTGAGGAGCGCCGTGGCTACACCCGTAACCGCCGCAAAAAGGACAGCGTGCAGGTGGGCGCTATCGTTGGTTATACAAACGCAGGAAAATCCACGCTGCTTAATCTCCTGACAGGAGCGGGCGTGCTTGCCGAGGATAAGCTGTTTGCAACGCTTGACCCCACATCGAGAGCGATAGAGCTTCCCGATGGAAGAAGTCTGCTCATGGTGGATACCGTAGGACTTATCCGCCGTCTGCCGCATCACCTTGTGGAGGCGTTCAAATCAACGCTTGAGGAGGCTGCATGTGCGGATATCATAATCCACGTATGCGACGCATCCGACCCCGAGGCCGCCGAAAAGGCAGAGGTGACGCTGAAAACGCTTGCAGACCTTGGCGCTGCGGAGATACCCGTTGTTACCGTGCTGAATAAGTGCGACAAGCTGGAGGAAAACATCCCCGAAAACGATACTACCGTAAGAATAAGCGCACTTAAATCTCAGGGAATAGACCGACTTCTCGAGGTCATTGCGAAAAACCTGCCCGAAAGCGCAAAGCGCATGAAGCTGCTGCTTCCCTATGCAAAGGGCGGACTTACAGCGGTCATCCGTGAAAACGGAAAGGTCTTTTCCGAGGAGTACACCGAAAACGGAATACTTGTTGACGCACTGGTTGACAAACTGAATATCAAGCAGATGAGCGAATATGAGATAACCGAATAAGATTTTTTACAGGGGCGGATAGATGATATCCGCCCTTGTTTTTGTAAGGTTTTAGTTTTCGAGAGTTACTGCTGTACCGCCGATGGGTCTTACGGCAAGAACATGACAGGAGCCTGCACCGAATACCTTTTCGATGTTCATCTTGAACTGCTGAAGGTCGTCCAGCGGAACAAATGCCTGGATAGTACCTGCGAAGCCGCCGCCGTGAACTCTGCATGCGCCCTTGCGGTGGAGAGAATACTCAGCCACGTTCAGCGCAATGCTGAGGCACTGATGCTGCACATCGGAGCATGCGTAGATGTTCTGGAGATACTTGTAGGAGCTGTCGCCGCTCTCCTTTACGCTGCCGAGGAAGTCAGCAAAATTACCCTGCTTGAGTGCATGTACCAGCTTGTCTACACGCTCGTTTTCGTCATAGAAGTGGATAGCTCTCAGCACTGCTCTGTCACCGAACTTATTTCTCAGCAGGTTGATGTTCAGCATGATATCAGCCTTTGCTATCTCACGCAGATGCTCGCATCCGAAGTAGGCAGCGATTGCCTTCATCTCGGTGGGGATGGATGCGTACTCGTCGGTCAGGTCAGCATGGTCGCCCTTTGCGTCAACTATGCACAGTGCGTGACCGAACTTCTCAAAATCAGCAGGTACTGCCTCAATGATGGGAGAGGAAGTGTCCTTGAAATCTATTGCGATAAAGCCGCCCACTGAGGACGCCATCTGGTCCATAAGTCCCGAGGGCTTGCCAAAGTAGACATTCTCTGCAAACTGGGATATCTGTGCGATCTTTACGGGGCTTATACCGCCGCCGTTGAACATGTGGGAGAGGATAGTGCCTACCAGTACCTCGAATGCCGCAGAGGAGGAAAGTCCGCTGCCCTTCATTACATCGGAGGTGGTGTAAGCACGGAAGCCGCCTATCTTGTGGCCTTCCTTCACGAACTTTGCCGCAACGCCTCTGATAAGTGAAGCGGAGGTGTTCTTTTCCTCGGGTACTACCTCAAGCTGAGAAAGGTCGATGCTGTCCTCGGGGAAGCCCTCGGATTTAATCGTGATGCGGTTGTCATCGGTAGGCTCTGCCACCGCGATAACATCAAGGTTTACGCTCGCTGCGAATACCTTTCCGCAGTTGTGGTCGGTGTGGTTTCCGCATATCTCGGTCCTGCCGGGTGCGGAGAAGTAGCGGACCTCGCCCTCGGAGCTGAAATACTCTCTGAAGCTCTCGGTCGCCTTTATATAGCGCTGCTTCTGAGCCTCAACCTGTGCGTCGGGGTAGATATCCTTTAATGTGGAGATGATAGGTTTCATGATGTGAATCCTTTCTTGTTTGTCTTTATTCTCATGGAGAGCTTGGTCTCCTTTAGTCCTTTTCTTCGTAGAACATGTGCCGTTTTTTCTCACGGTGGGTATTTATGCTGAGTACAGGTCCTATCGACACGTACATCATTACCATTGAAGTACCGCCTGTACTGAGGAACGGCAGCGGGATGCCGATTACAGGTATCAGCGAGATAACTACTCCGATGTTGATTATGCAGTGGAAGGTCATCATGGCGAATGCGCCGATGCATATCATCTTTCCGAGCAGGTCCTGCGCCGAGGATGCATTTGACAGCAGCTTAAGGCACAGTGAGGCAAGGGCTATCACCACTGCCATACAGCCGATAAAGCCCAGCGTCATGCCAATGTAGGAGAAGATGAAGTCGTTGTATATCTCGGGAACGTAGGTGAAGGAGTCTGACTCAAATCCGAGACCCTTCAGCTGTCCCGAGCCGATGGCTATCTTAGCCCTGTATTGCTGCAGGTAGACATCCAGTATCTCTGCCTGCTGAAGCTCCTCGTCGAACAGCACCTCGAAGCGTATCTTGTGGTGGTCGCCCATTACGTAGTTCCATGCAACATACAGCACGGCGGGGACTGCTATCACCGCAGTGAGGATGTATTTCCAGGATATTCCCGCTGCAAACAGCATGCAGATAAACACGAAAAGGAATACCAGTGCAGAGCCTGCGTCACCCTGAATGAGCACCAGCAGGAACGGCGCAAATCCGTGAACGCACAGCAGCATCAGCCGCGGGAAGCTGTTTATCTTATCGCCCAGCTTTGCAATGTGCGCAGCCAGTGTCAGGATGTATGCTATCTTCAGTATCTCGGAGGGCTGTATCGAGATTATTCCGAGGTCGAGCCATGCAAGGTCGTCATCTCGTTTAAGTCCCAGTGGAGTGAACAGCAGCAGCTGTAGTATCAGTGCCGCAGGAGCGTAGATGTACCAGAACTTCGCCATAAGGCGGTAATCTATCATGCCGATAACTATCGCACCGAAAAAACCGATCACGGCTGCGATTATCTGCGTCTGCACATCGCTGTATTTGATAAAGCCGTTCTGATACAGCGTGAATACTATCACGATATCGAACGCTGTTATTGCGGCGCATATCAGCAGAAGAAGCTTATCGACCTTTTTGAAATAACCGCCCAGAAATTTAAGAACAGTTTTCATTTTTTATTACCTATATCTGTAACGTGATAACACGAAAAATCGTCTTGTAAATCTATCTATACAAATACTATTATATACTTTTTAGACGAAGTTTGCAATAGAAATAACAGGTAAAAATCCCGTCTGAGAAAAATTCGCCATAACTAATAAAAATCCGAAGATTTATTGAAAATCTTCGGCGGGTTTTACTATTGTGAGGGAGCAAGGATTGTGTGCTGATTTAGTATGAATATATGTTATTTTTGTGTCAAAACTTGACATCAGATATTATATAAGGTATAATTAATAAAAACGTGATGGGAGTGATTTGTATGGCGGAACTTATTTTGAAAAATAAAAACCGAGATGAATTATTTAGTATGGGAGAAAATTATTATAGAGGACAAGGGGTTGAAAAGGATAAATTTAAGGCTGTATTATGCTATACAGAAGCTGCTGAACAAGGACATTTCGAAGCATTGATTATGTTGGGCAACTGTTTCTATTACGGTGATGGTGTAGCACAAAATTTTGATAAGGCTTTTTACTGGCTAGATAAGGTGGTAAGTGACGACCTTTATTATATTGAGACTGATGGTTGCTTTCTATTGGGAGAATGTTATTATTGGGGTAGAGGTGTTAAACGAGATTATTCCAAAGCTTTTGAGTGCTATAAAAAAGTAGTTTATGACTGCATTATGGATTTAAGCTTGTACAAAAGAGTTGCAAAATACTATTTGGGCTTTATGTATATGCATGGTCAAGGTACAGAAAAAGATGATATAAAAGCAGTACAGATGTTTATCGAAAGTGCTGAGGGTGGACAAAAATATGCGCAGTATGAACTTGCCCAATGCTATATGAAAGGTGTAGGAATACAAAAGGATTGCAAAAAGGCAATAGATTGGTTTATAAAATCAGGTAAGAACGGGTATAGCAAGGCTTATTATGAGCTCGGGCGGTATTATGCAATCGGGATTGAGCTTGAAAAAAATGCAGACGAAGCTATGAAATATTTCACAGCAGCTGCCGAGATCGGTAACGATGACGCAAAGAAAGCTATCGCTGATTATCGTGCAGCGGGCAGGTTTAATTTTAACTCTGCTTGTAGTAACAGTGAAGCTGACAACATCTCTGACAATTCTTCGTCTGAAGGCTACATAAAGAAAGAAGAAGTTGATAGGATAACTGCCGAAAACGAAGCGCTTAAAAAGTTAAAGAAGCAGCAGGAGAAAGAAATCTCAAGGCTGAAAAAGCAGCAAGAGCAGGAAAGGGCTTCTGGATCTTCCGTTTCGCTGGATGATATATACAATCAGAACGATATGATCATCAATAATCAGAAGTCTATTCTTGCAAGGCAGAACAAAACGCAGTCAACGATCGAACGAAATGCGGCGGATATCAGAAACGATATAAGCGATATAAAGGGTCAACTGTCCGCTATACAGGTCTATATGACCAAGAAGCTGCCGACGATCATCGCTGAAAACAGACAGATACTGCAGAAGAATATTCAGAAAAACGCTGCCGATACAGAACGTTATATTACAGAATTCTGCTCTGAAATCACGGATAAAATCGTTGAGCAGACAGGTCAGCAGGACGAACTGAAGAACAAGGTAAAGGCAGAGTTGATAAATAAGCTGGGCAAGGGTATTTGGAATTCTCTTGAAGAAATAACCAAGAACCGTCTGATTGCAGCAAGGGTATTTTGGGAGAGTAGTAAGGAGATATCTGGTGAGGATTTCGACTACTGCGGTGTATGCGTTAGTGTGGCTTCTGCTTTAGAAAAAGAGCTTCTCAGGTATTTTTATACGGGCTTTCAACAATATCTTGAGGACGAAAATATCCCTCTTCAGGATTGGCCGTACCTGTTGTCGTATTACGATAGTAAGAATCACAAAATGAAAAAATACAATAAAGACAAGTTTTCTATAGGCAATTTGCCGTTTATCTTCGGAAGAACACCAAAAGATAAAGCTATAACTCAGGATAAGCTTCAGAATTTAAACTGTTTACGAAATCAATATCTTGAAAAAATTGTAAAGGACACTTACTTGAAAAAAACCGAATGCAAGCAGGCGTCCGATTGCTTTACAAAAGATATGTTCGGTTTAGGCAGTGGATTGGTAAAGCAGGTCGATCAGATATGCGGGAAATACCGTAATCCCGCTGCTCATGGCGGTAGGATATATAAAGATATGGCGCTGGCTTGCTGTGACAGGATAATCGGTAAGCTTGAAGCGCAGCAGTATACGGATGAAATAGACAGTATAATTAAGCAAATATATGCGTTGATAGATATACATAAAGCTGAAAAATACTGTAAATAGACTTGGTGTCCAGCATGTTTTTTGATTTCCTAATGTAACAAGAGGACGGTTTTGCTCCGTCCTCTTTTATATTGATAATTGTTAGAAAGCCGACTTTCTCACAGGTGAGCTTGCCACAAGCTTTTCTATGAACTCCTTATCACGCAGGGGTCTGCCGTTGAAGATGCCCTCCACCAGGTCAACGTTGTACTTGCGTATCATCTGGAAGATGGCGGGGCTGTCAACTCCCCTTGCGCAGACTGCTATGTTCTTTTCGTGCGCAAGTCTTATAACTGATTGCAGGAAGGAGGCTGAGATAGCGTCGTCGCTAAAGCGGCTGCTTCGTATCTTTATAGTCTTTACTGCGGGATTTTCAAGCGGGGCGATGGTGAAATAGCTTTCGCCTATGTCGTCCGCTATGATGTTCACGCCTATCTTTGAAAGCTGCTGCAGATACATGTTTCCGTTGTACAGGGTCTTTGCGCTGTCGGAAACGGAGATACTTACTGCACTTGGAGGCAGGGAGTACTCCAGCAGTGAGTTTCTCAGCGCTTCGATACTTGTTTCTGTGCTGAGGATGTTCTCGGGGATAGCGAAGCTTACACGGAAATGCTCAACGCCCGCTTCACGCACGGTAGCGCAGAATTCGCATATCCTGTCAACTACATAGCGGTATATCTCCTTGGAGAGCCCGAGACGGTCGATTATCGGCATAAACTGCTCACGTGGGACGGTAAGCTCCTCGTTTTCCCAGTAAAGGCTTGCTTCGCAGCAGTGCAGGGAGCCTGTGTTGATATCAATAACAGGCTGATACAGGAAATAGAAGCCCTTGAAATCATTCTCCGCAGCGTCTGCGATAAGCTTTTTAACAAGCTGATTGTTGCCGAGCTGCTCCTCCAGTCCCTCGGAATAGCATACCGCATCATCGTAGTCACGCTCCTTGGCAAGGCGCAGCGTCTGGGTAGCGGCATTCACGCAGTGGTCGATATCAGCCGCATCGGCAGGGTACAGTGTAACTCCCGCATACACCTGGAGCCGCTGCTCGTTATCGTCAAGATACCATGGTGAGCGGAACTTCGTGAGTATAGCCAGTGCAAACTGACGAGCCTCCTCACGGTCGGCACCGCTGAGGGTCATTATCAGTATATCGTTGCTGAAGCGGTATACCTTTTTCTTTGAGGAGCAGGGAACAGCTGAAATATATTCCGCAAAGCTCTTGAGAACTTCATCGGCGTATTCGCAGCCATATATTTCAGAGATAGTCTTGAGGTTGGATATCTCGAAGGCTATCACAGCGCCGTTTCTGCCCTCGGTTATCTCGATGGGGAAATCACGCTCAAACATGCTGCGGTTGGGGATGCCTGTATCCGTATCGTAGTATGCGATACGCTCAAGCCTTGCCTGTGAAGCGGCAAGCTCATCCTCCATAAACACCTTGTAGATAACAGTGGACAGGATGTGGGTTATGCTCTTTATAAGCTTACGCTCACGGTTGCTCCATACACGGTTGGCTGTCCTTGCCTCGTACAGTATGACGCCGCCCATGCTTCCGCTTTCAAATGTGCGTACAAGCACGCAGCTCCTGTTTTTGCCGTCATGGTCAACCTGCATAGCATGACGGTCTGTGCATACTATTCCGCTGTAATCCAGCTCGTCGGCAAGCTCTTGTATAGTGGGCGTTGCACACACTACGGGGAGCAGCATGCCAGATCTGTCCCAGCGGTACACCTTTGTGGGGGCAACGCTGTCGTTGCAGAAAAGCATATCGTCCAGATCGAAATACTCGGATATCAGCGGAACGATTCCCGACATGGCGTCCTTTGTATCTGTACTGTTGAGTATCAGTGAATAAACGTTGTTTACAAGTATCTGGTCCTCGAAATTCTGTCCCAGCATCTTGTTTGCATTCTGGGAGTTTTCCATCTCATTCACGATAACAACGTAGGAGTTTGCTATGCTGGCAACAGTCTGGGTCATAGTCTCCAGGAGCTGCGCATTCTCGTTTATTACGTCCTCGTCGTTGCCTGCGATTATCCAGGATGCTATATCGTTATGGCGCACACGGATGGTCTGCTTGCGCTGATAGTTCATCTTGTTGAGATTGAAGTTTCTGTCCTGCTTTCCCGATGCGTAGATAGTACGGTCGCCCGAATCCACTATTGCGGAGAACAGTCCCTTTATCTGCGTGAATGGCTTCTGTATGCGGATAAGGTAATCCTCTCCCAGGATATCCCTCAGCGAATAATTCTGCTGTGTGGTCGACAGATTAGCCGCATGCTTGCTGCGGAAGCGGCGCAGCACAGCGTCCTCGGTATCGCAGTCGAGATAGACGGATACGTTGAACATCATGCCGCATATACCTGATAGTCTGCCGTTTTCGTCATTGTTTGCAGAGCCTGTTATGTAGTACCAGATGTACTCGCCCTTTGTGTTAAGTCGTGCATGCACCCTGAACTCTCTCAGTGAGCCGTTTACTATATCGTTGATGACCTCGCAGAAGGGCTGATAGTCATCGGGATGTATCACGTCGGCAAAGGTTATGCCGTTACCGTCGGAAAAAGGGTTTGCACCGGAGAGGATATCTGCGGGGAAGCCCTGCCTGAACTTCATACAGAATGCTACATGACCGCTGCCTGCAACAGCTCTTTCCAACTGTGTCAAAGAAATCACCTCTTATGCTAAAAAATAACCTATCTGTTAATTTATTATCAAACTTTAGATATTATACCTCTTGGATTTTGTGTATATATTCATTTTATCATAAAATTTTCAACATTTCAAGAGGTTTTTTGTAATTTTTATGTAATTTTCACATATTCTTTTTTCCGTGATATCCGCTTTTGCCAAAAGAAACACCGGACTGTCAGAAAGTCCGGCGCAGTTATCTGATATACAGCGCGATATTATAATTATATGCGGTGTCAGCGCTGTTTATTACTGTTTTTTGATATACATTCATATATCAGGAAATATTATCTGTCTGAGCTTTTTTGTACACGCCCACACGTCCGTCTGTCGGTGCATTGGTGATGAACAGAGTATCGGCAGTATAGTCCACAAAATAGCTTGCACCGAAGGTGGTATCCTGCATCCATTCTGCGGGGAGAGAGCCGTCATACTCGGGATAATATCCGTCCTCGAGGATCTCCACAAAGATATATGTTCCGTTGTCTGTGCGGCAGACCTTAAGGTCCTCATCGAACGTTATCAGAGAGTAATCTGACTCGTTTTCAACGGTATCCTCGGGAGCGTCAGGCTCCATAGGCGGTGCGGGTTCTTCAGGTACTGCGGGGAATATCGGCAGCTCCGGCAGTAAGGAAGCTTCGGGTGCTTCAGGCTCTGTGGGTAATTCGGGAAGTGACGGCTCCTCAGGTTCTGCGGGGAGTTCGGGAAGCATCGGCGCCTCTGGCTCCTTCAGACCTGTGCTTTCGCTTTCGGGAGAGGTATCGGCATTGTCAGTTGCAGCATCCGCATCGGGAGCTGCGGGTTCTTCGGCTGCCTCGGGTGCCATGGGTGCAGCGGGCATCTCGGGTGCTATAAAACCGTTTGCATCATCGGCGGATATGTCGTAGTCAGCAGCGTCTTCATTGATACTTTTTTCAGCGTCGGCTGATTTGTCCAATATCATATCCGATACAGCGCTGCCTGCTGTTGCTGATGTAGTGTTTTCAGCAGACTCGCAGTAGCTTTCCATGCATGCGGAGGACGATATCATAGCATCGTTTGCTGTAAGGGCGCTCTGCGGCAGGAAACGTGCTGCGGATATGCCTATCACTGCGCAGGCTGCGACAGAGCCGCCTGCTATCGCTATCTGTCTGAAAGGTATAGCCTTTTTCGAGGGCGTCTTTTTTGCCTGTTCGAGTATATTCTGCTTCATGCGCAGCATGCTCTCCGCCGAGGGGTTCATGATCTCTGCGCTTTTTTTGTATTCTTCTCTGAAATCCATCAGAAATCAACCTCCTTCAGCATGGGTTTAAGCATGTCACGTGCACGGCTGAGCTGTGATTTTACGGTAGCCTCACGTATTCCCGTAGCCTTACTTATCTGTGCCACTGACATATCTTCAAAATAGAAAAGATGAATTACTATACGGTACTTGTCGGGGAGCTTCATCACTGCGGACATGACAGCATTCTTCTGCTCTATGCGTTCAATACTGCTGTCGTCGCCGGGGATTTCTCCGTTTTCCTCCATGTTCTCCAGTCCCTCGTCCGAGGCACGGTGTCGGAACCATGCGGAGGTCACAAGCGTCTTGGTGCAGTTTATCGCACAGCGGATGAGCCATGCCTTGCGATGCTCCTCGTCATTGTACGTAAGGTCTGCACGGTAGTATTTAAGGAACACATCCTGTGTGATATCCTCTGCGTCGTTAGCGCTTCCAAGGCGTGAGAAAGCTATCCTATACACCATAGGCATATAGAATTCCATTACCTGTTCAAAGCTCTCGCTTGCCCTTAATGACATTGTGTCCATAGCTTTTTATCTCCGTACGAATTCATAAGTAAAACTCTGCTGGTTACAAAAAGGTTGCAAATTGGTTACAAAATAGTTAAAAATTTTTTGGATGGGGGATAGATCGGTTAAGAATTAGAAGTGAGGAATTTCGGTGTTGGCTGACACAGCTAAATCTGTAATGCTTAATATTGCAGAGTAGTCGTTATTGAAATATGCGCCGATAGGCGCACAATAATTCCTCACTCCTCATTCCTCACTCCTAATTATTCTCTATATCACTGCATGCGCATGCCTTGTGACATGACATCCTATGTTTACTGCCACGGGAAGTCCTGCGATATGGGTCGCACTCTTTTCGATGTTCACATACAGTGCGGTGACAGTGCCGCCGAAGCCCTGCGAGCCTATTCCGAGCCTGTTTATCGCATCCAGCATATCCTTTTCCATCTCTGCGTATGCGGGGTCGGTGTTGCGTATGGAAAGGTCACGGCAGAGAGCCTTTTTGGCGAGATATGCGCTGTACTCGAAGTCGCCGCCTATTCCTACGCCGACCACGATGGGCGGGCAGGGGTTACTTCCTGCGAGGGATACGGTTTCTGTCACGAAGTCTATCACATCCTGCCTTGACGCAGAGGGCGTGAACATCTTAAGACGGCTCATGTTCTCACTTCCGAAGCCCTTCGGGGCAACGGTGAGGCTTATCTTATCGCCTGCGACTATACGTGTATGTATAACTGCGGGAGTATTGTTGTTGGTGTTCTTTCTGTCGAGGAGCGGGTCTCCGACTATCGAAAGGCGAAGTCTGCCCTCAACGTAGCCATCTGCCACGCCCGTATTGACTGCGTCCTCGAAGCTGCCGCCGACGATGTGACAGTCCTGTCCCACCTCTGCGAAGATGACAGCCATTCCCGTGTCCTGACAGATAGGCACGGAAAGCTCGTCTGCACAGTCGATATTGCTGATGATGTCGCCCAGCACGCTTTTTCCGAGGGGGCTTTCCTCCTTGTCGATGCAGGAGGATATACATTCTCTCATTCCGCAGGGAAGATGCAGGTTAGCCTCTATGCAAAGGCGGCTTATGGTTTCGGTTATCAGTGAAGCGTTTATCTCACGCATGATGTTCTCCTTTCGGTCTATGGAGTATTGTTTATCTTCTTACAGCCTATCTCCACCCATGCGGGTCGGAAGCCGCATTTTAATGCGATCTGCCATGAGTGAAGATTTGACAGGCTCGTGCCGTAGAAGGGTATATCGCCACGGCGAAGTATCTCGTTTTTCAGCACCGTTACGAGATATGTTCCTATTCCCTGTGAGCGGAACTGAGGCATTACATCGATGCCTATCTGCTGAAAGCCTCTGGCATCCTCGGAGCAGCCTGCCATCCCCGCTATCTCTCCATCAATGATGGCGCAGACCACGAGTCTGTCGGGACGCTCGGGACGAAAGCGGTCGCATATTGCATTCGGGAAACGCTCGTCCCCGTAAAACGGATGTATCTCAGTGTCGCTGTACCATTTTGCTTCAAAGCTGCCCCGAGGGATGACATCCTCCTGCGGCAGGAACATGTGATGGCTCTGAGACAGAGTATATCCGTATCCGTTAAGCTCCTTCTCGAGCGGGAGGAGGTCTGGCAGCTCAAACAGTCGGTGACCTGTTTTGTTTCTGCTCCACTCAGTGAGAAAGCCGTGGAGCCGCTCGTCCGCTGTTATGACAGCGTTACCGCCTAAGGTCGCCATGTGGAAGAAGTACGGCTCTTTCTGATAGACCCTGCGCCCCTCATTCGCAGCGGAAAGGGTGATGATGTTATCTTCCTTTCCGAAGTCCGTGGGGGCGCAGTTTAATTCTGTTGAGAGGAGCCGTTTAAGCTCGTCTGTATATTTCATTGATTATTTCGCAAAAGCCTTTCTGCCCTCGATGAATACCATCTCGGGTGTAACTGTGAGGTCCAGCGGGTCGCCTTTAAACAGCGAGAAGTCCGCCTGCTTTCCAACCTCGATACTGCCGAGGATATCAGATATGCCTATCGTTTCTGCGGCATAGATGGTGATACCACGCAGAGCTTCATCCCTTGACAGACCGCCCCTCACTGCGAGAGCCGCTGTCAGCGGAAGATACTGTATCGGTGTTTCGGGATGGTCGGTGCATATTGCGCATTTTATGCCGTTTTCCGACAGCACACAGGGAGTTTTTATATCGTGATTGCGAAGCTCGGGCTTGCCTCTGTCGCCGAAAAGAGGTCCTGTTACCACCGCAGGGCAGTCCTCGGCAAGCTCGTCTGCGATAACTGCGCCATCAGTGCAGTGGATAAGCACGTAATCCAGACCGAATTCCTTTGACAGCCTTACCGCAGTGAATATATCATCGGCACGGTGGCAGTGGAAGTGCGCTTTAAGCTTGTTTTCCTCTGCGAAAAGGGGGAGCAGTGCCTCGCACTTTATGTCGTAATCAGGCTCGGATATCTCGTCATCGGTACCCTTGAGGCGCTCGTATTCCTTTTTGTCTGCGAGATAGCGCTTTGCTTTCATGAGCTGTTCACGGATGACCGCAGCGGTTGCCATTCGGGTGACAGGGCTTTCGTCACGGTCGTTGTAGGTGTTTTTCGGGTTTTCGCCCAGTGCGAATTTTATTGCGGCGGGTGACTTTACTATCAGCTTGTCGATGCGCTTGCTGCCCCATGTTTTCATTATCACGAAGCTGCCGCCTATGGGATTTGCACTGCCTACGCCTGTGCATACAGAGGTAACTCCCGCACTGATTGCGTCGGAGAAGCAGCGATCCATCGGGTCGATGCTGTCGAGGGCACGCAGGTGCGGGGTAGAGGGGTCGGTGTCCTCGTTGCCGTCCTCTCCCTCGAAGGTAAGTCCGTCATTCCACATGCCGATGTGGCAGTGTGCGTCTATAAATCCGGGATAGAGGGAAAGCCCGCAGCCGTCTGTTATTTCATCCTCGGTGTCACGGTATTCCGTCATGCTGCCGACCTCGGAGAAGATACCGCCGGAAATGCGTACAAATCCGTTTTCGATATCTTTTCCTGCCATTGAGCATATCTTTACATTTTTAATGACCATATTTATAGTATATCCTTAAAAGTTTATATCTTTCCGTATTTTTCAAAGTATTGTGCAAGCTTTATTATCTCCTCGGCGATAACGGTATCCTTTGCGTTGCCGTTTACCATGCACATGCTGTTTCGGCGGTATATCGCAGCACGGGTGTCGTAAAGCTCATGCAGCTGATCGGGGGTGTTGTTTACCACAAGGGGGCGGTTGGTGTCGTCTTTTATGCGCCGGTAGCAGTTTTCAAACGAAGTGTTGATGTACACCGAAAGCCCGCTCTGTCTTGCGAAATCCGCAGTATTGTCGTTTATAAGTGCGCCGCCGCCCGTTGCGATAACATATCCGTCGGAAAGCTCACGTATGTATTTTGCCTCAAGCTCCCTGAAATGCGGCTCGCCATACTGTGCGAATATATCGGGGATGGACATGCCCTCACGCTCCACGATAACACGGTCAAGGTCGGTGAATTCCCGCTTCATAAAGCGTGCGACCATTCTTCCTATATGACTTTTGCCGCAGCCCATAAAGCCGCAGAGATAGATTGAACTCATACCAGCTCCTCCATATCGGAGATAAGCTTGTCTATGTCCTCCTTGTTATAGGAAGCTCCGTCCCATATCTCGTGGGCAGCCACTGCCTGAAGTACCAGCATAGCCATACCTGTCATAGCCTTTGCGCCCTTTTCACGGGCGGTTTTTGCAAGCAGTGTTTCTCTGGGGTTGTATACAGCGTCGAAAACGAATTTCACTCCGTCCAGTATCTCGGGGGAGCAGGGCATCCTGTCGGTCTTGGGACTCATGCCGATGGGTGTTGCGTTCACGATAAGGTCTATCTGCGGCATACTGTCGCCGAAATCCTCCTTGCAGAGCGCTCCGCTGCTGAGTACGATGCGCACATCCGCATCGGGCTTTTTCTCCAGTATCTCCTGTACAGCCTGCTTAGCCAGAGCCTCGTCAGACTTAAGCGCAGCGATGGTGAGATGTCCGCCGCTGAGCGCAGTTTCAATCGCCATCATTCTTCCCACGCCGCCGCAGCCGATAAGCAGTACGTTTGAGCTGAGGGACGCTCCCATCATTCCGATGGACTTTGTAAAGCCCATTACATCGGTGTTGTAGCCGATCTTCTCCTCGCCGTTTGCAACGCAGTTTACAGAGCGGTAGCGCTGTGCGCCCTCGGAAAGGGTATCGCAGTAGCCGATGATATCCACCTTGTGCGGGATGGTGATGTTGAATCCGTCAAGGCTGTTGAGAAAGTCAAACTTGTCCCTAAGCTCCTCGGGTGCGATGTCGTAGAGCTGATAGTCAACTGTTTCGCCCGAAAGCTCAAAAAGACGAGTGTGTATCTGAGGGGACAGGGAATGTCCCAGCGGATGACCGATAAGACCGAATTTGCGCATGATATACTCCTTAAATATAAATGTCAGTTACTTAAGTGCCTCGAGAGCCTTTTCAAGCGTCTCGCAGTTTTCGATGTTTACAGCGTTTGCACCCTTGAAGGTCTTTTTAACAAGACCTGTCAGCACCTTGTTGGGACCAAGCTCCACATAGGTGTCTATACCTGCGTCGTTCATGGCGTTCATCTCATCCACGAACTTTACGGGAGAGCAGATATGAGCGGCAAGGTAGGAGGGCATGTCAGAGAAGTCCTCAAGCTTCTTTCCGTAGAGGTTTGCGTAGAAATCGCAGTTAGGTGTGTTGAATGTGAAATCAGCCACAGCAGCCTTGAATTCCTCTGCTGCCCCTGCCATAAGCTTTGTGTGGAATGCAGCGGAAACAGCAAGCTTCATGCAGCGTGCCTTCAGCGCAGAGAGCTTTTCGATGGCCTCGTCGATGGCTGCTGCTTCGCCTGCGATAACTGTCTGCTCGGGGCTGTTGTAGTTAGCGGGAGCAACAAAGCCGTCTATCTCGGAAAGCACCTTTTCGATGGTTTCGTTGTCAGAGCGGAGGATAGCTGCCATAGCGCCGCCTGTTGCCTCGGCTGCCTTTGCCATAGCCTCGCTTCTGAGCTTTATAGCCTTGTATGCGTCCTCAAGTCCGAGCATGCCAGATGCGTACATAGCAGCATACTCGCCGAGGGAATGTCCCGCAACGGCTGCGTTTTCGATGCCGTTTTCTCTCGCAGCGGTCAATGCGATAAGCGATGTGGTGAAGATGGCGGGCTGTGAAAGACGTGTCTGAGCAAGCTCCTCGGGAGTAGCCTCCGATATCTTCTTCATAAGGTCAAAGCCCATTATATCCGAGCCGCACTCCAGTATAGTCTTTGCTGCGGAGTACTTTTCCGCAAGCTCTGCACCCATCCCGGGATACTGGCTGCCCTGTCCTGAAAATAAAAATACAGTTTTCATTTAAAAAATACCTCCAAAATAATAATTTCTTTGAACAAAATCGACTTTTTTGTATGATTAGTATAAAAAATCGTTCTTAACGTGTTGACAAAAAGCCGATTATAGGGTAAAATATAAATTGGTATTGTTTGTGCAAAGGTGAATTATACGCATTTTTCCAGATAGAATAACATATATATTCATCTGCGGCGGCTTTTATACCCCGCAATTATATATTATACAATATTGACCAAATAAAATCAAGGAGATTTTTTATAATGAGCGGAATTGAGATACTGGGAACAGGAAGCTATATCCCCGAGTTTATCGCCGACAACGATAAATTTGCTGAATTTCTTGATACCTCAGACGAGTGGATAACTCCTCGTACAGGCATCAAGGAGCGCCGTATAATGACCGACAAGCCTAACTATTATATGGCTGTACAGGCGGCGAAAAATGCTATTGAAAATGCAAAGATCAGTGCTGAGGATATAGATCTGGTGCTGGTGTCTACCTGCTCGCCCGATTTCTTTTATCCCGCAATGTCCTGCCTTGTACAGAAGGCTATCGGTGCGGAGAATGCTGCGTGCTTCGATGTCAACAGCGCATGCACAGGCTTCATCACTGCGCTGGATGTGGCTCAGAAGTATCTTGCCACAGACCATTATAAGACTATCCTTATAGTATCTGCGGAGAAGCTCTCCAACCATCTCGATTATACCGACCGCTCCATGTGCATCCTTTTCGGTGACGCTGCGGGCGCTGCGGTGGTAAGAAAGTCCGACAAGCCATTCTACTCCATGCTGGGCGCAGCGGGGGATGAGTTCGAGGCGCTGTACTGCAAGGTGAACTACGATGCAAACTGTCCTTTCCACGGGGATGAGACAGAGTTCTACAACAACATTTTCGATACCGAGGCAAAGAATAAGTATCTCCAGTCCGACGGACACGCAGTGTACAAGTTTGCGGTAAATGCCATGAACAAGGCGGTGCGCAACGTTGCAGAGCAGGGCGGCTACGATATAGCTGATGTGGATCTTGTTATCCCGCATCAGGCAAATCTCAGAATAATAAAAAAGGCTTCCGAAATGCTTGGCATAAAAGACAGCGATAAGGTATATACGAACATTCAGCGTCTTGGAAACGTATCCAGTGCGTGCATTCCCGTAGCACTGGACGAGCTCAACCGCAGCGGCAGGCTCCACAGCGGTATGAAGATATGTTTTGTCGGTTTCGGTGCGGGACTGACATACGGCGCAATAATAATGGAGATCTAATCTAACAATAAACACGACAACGAAAGGAACAACATTATGGCAAAAACAGCGATAATCACAGGCTCCAGCCGCGGAATAGGTGCGGCCATTGCAAAGCGTCTTGCCAAGGACGGCTGCAATATCGTTATCAACGATGTATCTCAGGAGGTCCTCGACACTGCGGGCGCAGAGGTCGCAGAGGCCTGCCGTGCTTTCGGCGTAAAGGCTGAGTGCTATGCTGCGGATGTTTCCGACTACGCACAGTGCGAGGCTATGGTGAAGTGGGTCAAGGAGGAGTTCGGCTCCGTTGACGTACTTGTAAACAATGCGGGAATCACACGAGATGGCCTTATGGTACGCATGGATGAGGAAGTTTACGACATGGTCATCCGTATCAACCAGAAGTCTGTATTCAATATGACAAAGCTCTGCGCAGCAGTTATGATGCGCCAGAAGAGCGGCAGGATAGTAAATCTCGCTTCTGTTGCGGGACTATACGGCAACCCCGGTCAGATGAACTATTCCGCATCCAAGGGCGCTGTTATCGCCATGACAAAGACTACCGCCAAGGAGTTCGGCAGCCGTGGTATCACATGTAATGCAGTAGCTCCCGGCTTTATACAGACTCCCATGACAGATAAGCTTACAGAGGAGCAGAAGGCTGCTATGCTGCAGATGATCGCCATGAAGCGCTATGGTCAGCCCGAGGAGGTCGCAAGCGTGGTATCGTTCCTTTGCAGCGATGACGCATCCTACGTAACAGGACAGGTAATAGAGATAAGCGGCGGACTCAGCATGTAAAAAACAATGATATTATAGTGGCAAACGTAGTGATTTGCGAAAGCAAATCGGTTTTCCATAAGGGAAAACCGAAACGGAGTTTGCAGAATGACCGCTTGCGGTCATTCGGGCATCTGTGCACTTCTCATCGTTTTTTGAGAAGGTAAATCGGTTTTCCATAAGGGAAAACCGAAACGGAGTTTGCAGAATTATCGGAAGATCAAATAGAAAAAATGAACAAATATCGGAGGATATAACTGAATGGAAAGAAGAGTAGTTATCACAGGTCTCGGCGCTGTAACTCCCTGTGGAAATACAGTTGACGAACTCTGGAACAATCTTATGGCAGGAAAGCACGGCTTTGAGCTTGCTCCCTGGTTCGGCGAGCAGGAGCCTGACAATCTTGGCATAGTAGCTAAAGTTAAGGATTTTGACGCATCCGAGTACTTTGACAAGAAGGAGCTGCGCAGAAACGATGTTATCGTTCAGTACGCAGTATATGCGGCTATGAACGCCCTCAAGGACGCTGGTACAGATTTCAAGGACCTCGACCCGTTCCGTGTGGGAACCATCATAGGCAGCGGTATCGGCGGTATCTGCACCACAGAGGACGAGATACTCACATATCA
>JAFSHE010000238.1 GCA_017440445.1 Oscillospiraceae bacterium
CAGGAGAGAATGGCTGTTGTAGTAGCAGCAGAGGATGCAGACAAGTTCCGTGCGCTGGCTTCCAAGGAGAACCTTGAGTCCACTCCTGTTGCTATCGTAAAGGCAGAGCCCAGACTCCGCATGAACTGGAACGGTGTTACTATATGCGATATCAGCAGAGAGTTCCTGAACTCCAACGGTGCTGAAAAGCACACAAGCGTTGCTGTTCCCGCTGTTAATGTAAGCTACTCCACAGGCAGGACCAATACCGCAAAGGATTGGGAGAGCCTTGTTACAGACCTTAACGTATGCTCTCAGAGAGGTCTTGTTCAGAGATTTGACTCCACCATCGGTGGTGCGACAGTTCTTATGCCTTTCTCGGGAAGAACACAGCAGACTCCCGTACAGGCTATGGCAGCTAAGATCCCTATGATCAATGCCACAACAAGCACATCCTCCGTTATGGCATGGGGCTTCAATCCCGCTATCTCCACACAGTCCCCCTACCACGGTGCGGTATGCGCAGTTGTTGAGAGTATCGCAAAGGTAGTTGCGGCAGGCGGCGACAGCGAGAAGTGCTGGCTGACATTCCAGGAGTATTTCGAGAGAACACAGGGCAAGGCAGAGCGTTGGGGCAAGCCCTTCTCCGCACTGCTCGGTGCATACAAGGCACAGCTTGAGATGGGCTGCGGCGCTATCGGCGGTAAGGACTCCATGAGCGGTACCTTCGAGGATATCGATGTTCCTCCCACACTGGTTTCCTTTGCAGTTTCCACTGCTAAGGCTGAGGATATCATCTCCGCTGAGTTCAAGTGTCCTTACAGCAAGATCGGTTACATCGCTCCCGAGTACGATGAGAACGGTCTGCCGAACTTCGACAGCGTAAAGGCTGTATTCAGAAAGATAACAAAGCTTATCAAGGAAAAGAAGATAATGTCCGCATGGTCTGTTGCAAACGGCGGTATTGCAGAGGGTGTGTTCAAGATGACCCTCGGCAACCATGTCGGTGCAAAGCTTGTTGAACTTACAGACGACGAGCTGTTCACACCTGTTTACGGTGCATTCGTTCTTGAGATGACAGAGGATATCGATGGTATCCGAACCATCGGTGAGACTGTTACAGAGTACGAGATCACCTGCGGCGGCGTAAAGCTTGATATCGCTTCTCTGGAGAAGAAGTGGAACGATGTTCTGGAGCCTATCTTCAAGGCGCAGCTCCCTGAGATGCCCGCTCCCGAAACCATCGCTTACGACAAGGGCTGTGAGCTGCTTGAAACTCACACCTGTCCCAAGATCGCAAAGCCCAAGGTACTTATCCCTGTATTCCCCGGCACAAACTGCGAGTACGACATGGCTAACGCATTCAACCGTTACGGCGGTGACAGCGAGATATTCGTTATCCGCAACCTCTCTGCTGCTGATATGGAGGAGAGCGTAGCTGAGTTCACACGTCTTATCAAGCAGTCGCAGATGATCGCTATCCCCGGCGGCTTCTCCGGCGGTGACGAGCCTGAGGGTTCCGCAAAGTTCATAAATGCATTCTTCCGCAACCCTGCCGTTAAGGAGGCAGTAGAGGAGATGCTGTATACACGTGACGGTCTGATGATCGGTATTTGTAACGGCTTCCAGGCGCTTATCAAGCTGGGTCTTGTTCCTTTCGGAAAGATAGTTCCCCTTACAGCTGAAAGCCCCACACTGACATACAACTCCATCGGACGTCACCAGTCACAGCTGACTATGACAAGAATATGCACAAACAAGTCCCCCTGGCTGATGCATACAAAGGTCGGCGATCTGCATAATATCCCGATCTCCCACGGTGAGGGCCGCTTCGTAGCTCCCGAGGCTGTTATCAAGGAGCTTATCGCAAACGGTCAGGTCGCAACTCAGTATGTTGATCTGAAGGGCAATCCCACAATGGATGTTGCGTACAATCCCAACAGCTCTATGTACGCTATCGAGGGTATCATCTCTCCCGATGGACGTGTACTTGGTAAGATGGGTCACACAGAGCGTCTTACACCCAACGTTGCAAAGAACGTTGACGGAAACAAGGAGCAGCTGCTGTTCAAGGGCGGCGTGGACTACTTCAGAGGCTAAGATTTATAAAAAAGCGCAGAGGAAACTCTGCGCTTTTTGTGTTGAAAGATATTACGAATTATGCTATTATAATATTTGTAAAATTTCTAAAATTTTTTGTAACGAAATACATTTTCTCTCGTCTAATCTATGAAAGCCACAGAAAAGAGGTGAGGTTTGGTGGATCATGAAAAGCTGTACAGAACATATTACATGGATGTTTTCTCTTATGCAATGACTATAATGAAGGATAAAACGCAGGCAGAGGAGATAACTCAGGATGTGTTTTTCCGTGCGATGAACAGCAAAAAGCAGTTTGAGGGGCGTTCAGCGGAGCTTACATGGCTGTGCGCTATCGCAAAGAACGCCTGCATGGATGAGCTTCGTAGGCAAAACAGGACAACTCCGCTGGAGGAGGATGTCGAGGCTGAGAGCAGCTTCGCAGAGCGATTAGAGGACAAGGACACTCTGCTTCAGATACACCGAACACTTCATGCGATGGAGGAGCCATACAAAGAGGTGTTTCAGCTGCGTGTATTCGGTGAGCTGTCATTTGCGGATATTGCAAGGATATTCGGAAAGACGGAATCATGGGCAAGAGTAACCTATCACAGGGCACGGTTAAAGCTTCAGGAAAGGATGAGTGGATATGAGTAAATATAGTTGTGCAATAATACAGGATCTGTTAGCACTGTATCATGACGGAGTATGCAGCGAGGACAGCCGTCAGGCGGTAGAGCAGCACCTCTCCGAGTGTGAAAAGTGCAGTGGCATGGCAAAGCTGCTCCAGAATACTGAGCTTGAAAGCAGTATTTCTGAGCAGGCAGGCGGTGTGCTTAAAAGACACGGAAAAAAACAGCGCAGGACAATTGTCATAATTATTTCAGTAGCGCTTATCGCACTTGCTGCGGTGTTGTTCTTCGGGGTGATAAGACCTCGTGTGGAGTTAAACAAGCTTATCAATGATTATATCCCCGAGGTAGGGAAGAGCGCAGAGTATTTCACTTCATACGATATAACGGATGAAAGCCTGGTAACACTGGAAACGGAAGTCATGTCTATTGACATCCCTGCAAATTATGTTCAGAAAGACTTAGGAGAGCTTCAGTCGGTGATGTATCATGACAGTAATAATGCTGATCGATCTGTCATGGTGATAACTTCGCACACCGATATGAGCGATATGAACCTTTTCTGCCGTGATAATTATGACGACGTTTCCGATGAGGAATATGAGCAGATAGTTAAATACCTGAAAAATTGGTTTGGCGCACTTGGAAACGGGTTGCCTGACTCCTCATACGGAACATATAAGTGTATATACCTGCTTAATGATGATGACCGAAGCTTCTGGAACATAGGTCAGAATATTGCGTTCGGTATCATGGGTCTGATGAAAAACGAGCTACCGCTATTTGGAGATGTGGTGTATATCTACGAAACGGATGATATGTGTGGTTTTGTATATGTGGCTATGCCGAAAGAACAGCAGGATTTTTACAGAGTTACGGCAGATTTTTACAGCACAGATGACCTGAATACTCCGCATACTGTGATGATCCGCTCCGAAACCCTTGAGGAGGCTTATTCGATAATTAACTCTATCACATTTGAATAAACACAAAACCCGAGAGGTGCGCCTCTCGGGTTTGCTGTTTTATCGGGCGTAGATGTGTGCTTACTGATTGTTCTCAAGAA
Organism: Oscillospiraceae bacterium; assembly: GCA_017440445.1. Next base: position 3,757 of record JAFSHE010000238.1, read on the forward strand.
TGTCTATCATTCCGAATAAAATACGCTTGCTTTTGGCGTCCAGCCGTGAGATCTTTGCGCACAAGGTGCTGTCGGTAAGCTCTGAGTCTGCGCTTGCTGCGCCCAGCAGCAGATAGTCAGGGGTGGTGCGGAGAGCTTCGCATAAATTCATTATGACTTCCAGGCTTGGAATTGAACGCCCTGTTTCAAGGTTTGAAATGTATTTATAGTTGACATTGATCATTTCACATACCTGATACTGCTTTAATCCTAATTCTTTCCGCCTTTTTGCCATGCGTTTTCCGACTTCTTTATAGTCTATATTCATTATTGCTTCACCTCTTGTTATTATGTTACCAATACAGCAAGCCAATTAAAACAACTTATATGAGGGATTACTGCTTGACAAACAGCAAATTCTATGATATACTAAGAAAAAAACATGCAATTCTTACTGAGAGGCAGAAAACGGAGGTGTTTGTTATGGAAACCAATGTCAGCACTAAATCAAATGATATTTCTTCGGCAGAGAGCGTACAGTCACCGCAGCCAACAAAGTTCTGCAAGTTTTGTGGAGGCAGGATACCTATTGATGCGGTACTGTGTACATTATGTGGCAGGCAGGTGGAGGAAATGCATGGTGCAGCCGCCGCTCAGCCTCAGGTAGTTATAAATAATGCTAACACTAACACTAATACAAATATGGTTGGCGGTATTGGAATGCGTGCAAAAAATAAGTGGACAGCATTTTTGCTGTGCCTGCTTCTTGGATATTTTGGTGCGCATAAATTTTATGAGGGCAAGGCAGGTATGGGAATACTATACATATTTACCGTGGGTTTATTCGGTATAGGCTGGCTTATTGACTGTATCATTCTTCTTACAAAGCCAAACCCATATTATATATAAAGGCTATCCGAAAGTGGGGCGCAGGAGGTTTTCCTGCGCTTTGTCCATTGTAGTAGCAAAAATAACGTAAAGCGACTTATAATGAGGTCGCTTTTTTGTTTGTGCTTGATATGTTTTTTCACGAAAAAACTTTACTTTTCAGTAGAATAGTGCTATAATATACAATGTATTATTAGAATGTGTCTGCACAAAGGGCATAGCCCGCAGACAGGAAAGGACAACACTATGAATATCAGAATTGAAAAGACAACCGCTCCCAAGGCAAAGCCCATAGACGAGTCTGCACTCGGCTTTGGTAAGATCTTTACCGACCACATGTTCATCATGGAATATGATACAGGTATGGGCTGGCACGATGCAAGGATCGTTCCTTATCAGGAGATCTCCCTTTCTCCCGCAGCTATGGTTTTCCACTATGGTCAGGAGATATTCGAGGGCATGAAGGCTTACAGAACTCCC
>JAFSHE010000239.1 GCA_017440445.1 Oscillospiraceae bacterium
CGATGATCACTGCTATTCCCTTGCTGATGAAGAGCCTGTCAAGCACCTCTGCAAGAGTGTCTATCTCGGCTGTGCAGCCCGGTCTGTCGCTTACCCATCTGCTTGTGCCCGAATCCGCCAGCGCAAAGCCGTAGGGGATATATGCATGTACTGAAACTATGATACGGGGATCGTCGGGTATCTCCAGCGCGGAAAGTGCAGCTTCGCCGCAGTTTGCTGCATAGGGGCATATCATGAGGAAGCGGTGTGCGTTGTTGCCGCCTGTAGCTCTTACGGTATCAACGAAAACCTTGTTGAGCTGATTTACCACATCACGACCCTCGTCGTTACCGCCGTTCCATTCCCATTCGGTGTTCTTCCAGCGTGGCTCGTTCATGCCCTCGAAGATGAGGTGCTCATCGTAGCCGATAAAGGTCTCTGCTATCTGCTTCCAGCAGGCTGCAAGACGTGCGGATGTAGTCTCAAGATTATCATAAGTGGGATAATGCCATTCCTCGTGGTGCATATTGAGGATGATGTACATATCACGCTCATACGCATAATCAACAACTTCCTTTACACGCGCCATCCAGTCGGCATGGATGTTATAATTTTCATCCATGTGCTTTTCCCATGTCGTGGGAATACGGATAGCGTTGAAGCCTGCATCCTTTACTGCCTGTATCATTTCGGGAGTGGTGGTGGGATTGCCCCAGCTTCTCTCGCTTGAAAGGCCCTCGCCTGTAGCGTCGAGAGTGTTTCCGAGATTCCAGCCTGCACTTATCTGAGCAGTGAACTCCAGTGATGTCATTGCGGTGTCGATCGGATCCATTTCCACAGTAACAGCATCTGTAATTGCAGGTGCTTCTGATGTGCTTTCATCTGCGGAAGTATTGTCGCCACAGCCTGTCATAAGTGTCATTCCCATGACCGCTGCAAGCAGCAGGGAAGCCAGTCTTTTTATCTTCATAGCAATATCTCCTTGTTAAATATCGTCAACTTCTATTATATAGGAGAACGGACTGTTCGTCAAGTGTAAAAACGTATAATTGATTTTGGTGAAAATCACTATATTAGCACTGGTAATTTCGTTTTTAAAGTCAAAAACACAAGAGAAAATGCTGTGATATCGTTTTCAGTACTTGTAATTAATTCGGTTTTATAGTATACTGTTTCTTAGTGGCATCACTATGCCCTTATTACATTTTGTGAAGTAACTTAGGCACATGAAGTTACCACAAAGAAAGAAGGTCTACAATGAAATTCGGACATTTTGATGACGTCAACCGCGAATACGTCATTACCTCTCCCCGCACCCCTTATCCCTGGATAAACTACCTCGGAACACAGGGCTTCTTTTCTCTGATATCCAATACCGCAGGCGGATACAGCTTCTATAAGGATGCTCGTCTGCGCCGTATTACCCGTTACCGCTACAACAACGTTCCCGTTGATATGGGCGGCAGATATTTCTACCTCAAGGACGGCGATACCGTCTGGAATCCCGGCTGGTCTCCTGTGAAGACAGAGCTGGACGCTTATGAGTGCCGCCACGGTATGGGCTATACCATCATCAGCGGTACAAAGAA
>JAFSHE010000240.1 GCA_017440445.1 Oscillospiraceae bacterium
GAATTTGCAGCAGGCGGAAAAAAGGGTATCTTCCGAGAGGCGGTTATCCTTACAAAGGATCTTCAGACAGACGAAATATGGGGTCTCACCTATGTAAGGAATGTAACAGACGAAAGCGAGAAGAATCACCGCATCGAGCAGGCACTGCGTGACGCATTCTATCAGGCACAGAGAGCCAACAGTGCAAAGACCCTGTTCATGTCGCAGATGAGCCACGACATCCGTACCCCTCTGAACTCTATTCTCGGAATGGCTGCGATAGCGCAGGAGCATATTGACGACCGTGAGCGTGTTATCGACTGCATGAACAAGATAGAATACTCAGGCAGACACCTGCTGGAGATCATCAACAATGTGCTTGACCTCAGCTCCATAGAAAGCGGAAAAACCGTGCTTGCTACGGATAATTTCGACATGACAAGCTTCCTTATGGATACGATAAAGCTGGTCAAGCCGCTTGCCGACAAGGCAGGACATACCCTTAACGTAGATATCCGCAAGATGAACAACGCTGTAAACGGCGACCACACCAAGCTGCGTCAGCTTCTGACAAACGTACTCGGAAACGCTGTAAAATATACTCCGCAGGGTGGAACCATCAACTTCACTGCCGAGGAGCTGGAGCCTGACCGTCACGATGTCAGCCGCTATATGTTCACTGTCGAGGACAACGGTATAGGCATGTCGCAGGAGTTCCTGTCGCAGGTGTTCGACCCGTTTGTAAGAGCGGACAACTATCGTATAACAAAAGTCGAGGGTACAGGGCTTGGCATGGCGATAGCCCTCAACATTGCCCGCATGATGCACGGCAACATCACTGTAAGGAGCGAGCTTGGAAAGGGTTCCGTATTTGAGATAACCGTATGCCTCAAGCGTGGAGAGGAGCATAACACCTCCCGCATACTGGAAGTGTCCATGGACGAGCCGACAAAGGTCCGCATGTCTGACTACGACTTCGGCGGCAGACGAGTACTTCTTGCGGAGGACCTGGAGTTCAATGCAGAGATAGCGTCAGAATTCCTTGCCGAGGCGAATATCGTCACCGAGATAGCTGCAAACGGAGCTGAAGCTGTAAGAATGTTCAAAAACTCCCCCGAGGGATATTACAGCCTTATCTTCATGGATATACAGATGCCCGAGCTTGACGGAAATCAGGCAGCACAGAAGATACGCTCTCTCGACAGACGTGATGCGCTTACTGTTCCCATTATCGCCATGACCGCAAACGCCTTCGTAGAGGATATAAAGGAAGCTAAGGAAGCTGGAATGAACGGACATATCGCCAAGCCGCTTGAGATATCCCGACTGGTGGGAGAATTAAAGCACTGGTTCGGTGACAGAAAAAAGAAGAAATAAACCACCGCATCGCAACAGAACAAGGAGATGAACTAATGCTTACAGAAAGCATAACAGGACTTATAGGAAACACACCCGTACTGCACGCAAAGAGCTTTGCGGAAAAGACAGGCGCACAGGCAGAGCTTTACGCAAAGCTTGAATGTTTCAACCCCGCAGGAAGTGCCAAGGACAGGGTGGCGCTCTATATGATACAGGACGCAGAGCGCCGTGGGGTACTCAAAGAAAACGGCGTTATAATCGAGCCTACAAGCGGAAATACAGGAATCGGACTTGCCGCAGTGGGAGCTCGCAGGGGATACAGAGTTATACTCACCATGCCCGATACCATGTCGCAGGAGCGCATAAAGCTTATGCGTGCCTACGGCGCTGAGGTCGTACTTACAAAGGGCGCAGAGGGTATGAAGGGCGCAATTGCAAAGGCCGAGGAGCTTGCCGCACAGTATGATGGATTTATCCCGGGGCAGTTTACAAATCCCGCCAATGCACAGGCGCATTACGAAATGACAGGCCCCGAATTATGGCGTGATATGTGCGGAAATATCGATGTATTCATAGCAAGTGTCGGCACAGGCGGCACGCTCACGGGTACAGCAAGATTTCTGAAAGAACAGAATCCCGATATCACTGTTATCGCAGTGGAGCCTAAAGACTCTCCTCTGCTGTCCGAGGGCAAGGCAGGTCCTCATAAGATACAGGGAATAGGCGCAAACTTCATCCCCGAGGTACTGGATAAGTCGCTTATAGACTGCATAGTGACCGCCGAGGCAGAGGAAGCCTTTGAATACGGCAGACTTCTCGCACGCACCGAGGGAATACTTGTGGGAATATCGAGCGGTGCGGTGCTTTCAGCCGCTGTAAAGGCGTCAAAGCTGCCCGAATTCAAGGGAAAGAACATCGCCATGGTGCTGACAGATACGGGAGAAAGATACCTTTCCTCCGAGATGTATGCGGAGTAATGCCATGAAAAGAATAGTTACTATACAGGATTTCTCCTGCGTCGGGAAATGCTCGCTGACCTCTGCGCTTCCCGTTATATCAGCCACAGGCGTGGAGGCATGCGGAATACCCACCGCACTGCTTTCAAACCACACAGGCTTTGACACATTCTATTCCCGTGACCTTACCGAGGAGCTTATCCCGATAGGACATCAGCTTAAAACGGAAAAGATAGATTTTGACGCAATTTATACAGGTTATATCGCCTCCATCCATCAGATGGAGCTGATTTCAGACTTCATAGAGGATTTCGGGGAGGGCGCTCTTATCTTTGTTGACCCTGTTATGGGCGACAACGGACGTATCTATTCGGGTCTTTCATCCGATTACCCCGAGCATATCATGAAGCTGTGCAGGAAAGCGGACATCCTCGCTCCGAATGTGACAGAAGCTTGTCTGCTGCTGGACAGAGAATACTCACGTGAGCTGTCCATGGAATGTATCAGGGATATGCTGAAGGAGCTTCAGTCGCTGTGCGGCGGATATGTATTCATCACAGGCGTAAGCAGCGGAAATATGCTGGGCGCTGTGGGATTTGACGGTCACAGCTTCCATGAGCGCTTCAACCCACGTGAGGATATCGTGATAGCAGGCACGGGAGATATACTGTCCGCAGCATTTCTCGGTGCAGTCATGCGTGGTGCGGAGTACGCAAAGGCTCTTGACATCGCAGTGGACTTCACCTACGAGGCAGTAAGACAGACTGTAAAAGCACCTGACAAACGGCACTACGGAGTTCATTTTGAGCTGGCGCTGCCGTATCTGATAAAAGAGATAGAAGGCATTCAAAATGGCAAAGACTGAAATAAAGCCTCTACATAAGGCGATCATTTTACTGGTGACATCCGCACTTTTCTTTGCGTTCATGAATATGTTCGTAAATCTTTCGGGGGATGTTCCCACGGTACAAAAGACTTTCTTCAGAAACTTCTTCGCACTTATCGTTGCAAGCGGAGTAATGATAAAAAACAAGGAAAGCGTCATCCCGAAAAAGGGAGCCAGAATGGATCTTTTCCTGCGCTCCGCAATAGGCTACGCAGGAGTTCTGTGCAACTTCTACGCACTTGGGCAGCTCAATCTTTCAGATGCGTCACTGCTTAACAAGATGTCGCCGTTCTTTGCGATAATATTTTCGATATTCCTGCTTAAGGAAAAGGCAAACAAAGTACAGTGGCTGATAATAATCACAGCATTTATAGGTGCGATGTTCGTTATCAAGCCCTCCTTTCAGAATGCGGAGCTTATCCCCTCGGCTGCGGGCTTTATAGGCGGAATGTGCGCAGGCGCTGCGTATACCTTCGTCCGCCGTGCCACACAAAAGGGTGTAAAGAGTTTCTATGTGGTGTTCTTTTTCTCGGCGTTCTCGTCACTTGCATCACTGCCATTCGTGCTGCTTGATTTCCACCCCATGACCATGTTCCAGTTCCTTATGCTGCTTGGTGCGGGTTTCAGTGCGGCTGTAGCGCAGTTCTGCATCACTGCTGCGTACTCCTACGCTCCCGCTAAGGAAGTATCGATATACGACTACTCGCAGATAATCTTCTCTGCGGCACTGGGCTTTATCGTAATGGGACAGATCCCCGACTGGCTGAGCATCATCGGCTACATCATCATAATTGCCGCTGCGTATGCCATGTTCCGATACAATAACAGAAAGAAGGAAAAGGCGTGAGCAGATACACCAAACGTATTCAGCCTGAATACAAAGGTTGTTTCAAAAACGGAAGATAATCCCACAAGCAGAAAAAAACAAAACACTAACACACATAAACAAAGCCATACAAGCATTTCAGACAGCTTGTATGGCTTTCATTTTTAAGGACGCTGTACGCCGAACTTGATGAAGTTATACTCCCGTGCTATCGCATCCCATGTGGGAGCGCCTACCACTCCCGTTACATCCAGACCGAAAAGTTGCTGGAATATACGCACTGCGTTCTCTGTTTCCTCTCCGAAATAGCCTGTTACGGGTATCTCGGGGATATCACGGTAATTCTGTCCTATAACGCTGAGGTAGGTCTGAAGCTCCCTTACATCGTCATTCGCCATCCCCGGAGTTAGATTGTACCCTGGGTACAAAGCCGCTGCTCCCGACTCGTATCCTGCGGGCAGTCCTGCGATGATATTATCGTATATCTCCCGCATCAGCGACCATGTTCTGAAATCCACAACTCCGTCAGGGGTAAGCCCGTAAAAACGCTCGAATTCAAGAAGCTGCTGCTCGGTCACCTCTCCGAAAACTCCGTCCAGCGGACCATCGGGTATCTCGGGGTTGAAATAAGCAATAACATTAAGGTAATACTGCACCGTCCGCACAGGCTGACCATAATCACCACGGCGCAGGTCCTCGGGGAAGGTCTGCTCCACCTCGGAGGGACGAAGCCCCTCGCTGGTAAGCTCCGCAAGCCCCTTTACCGCTGCGAATATGAACTTTATCTGATACCATGTCGCCTTGTTGACAACTCCCGTCTGCGGCAGCCCGAATACTCCCTGGAATACCCTTACCGCCTCGGCGGTGGACTCGCCGTAAAGTCCGTTTGCGGGAACTATCTTGGGTATTGCGGGATAGTTATTGCCGATACGATTAAGCTCCACCTGAACAGTGCGAACCTCGTTGCCTGAACTGCCTATCCCGAAGGGCGTCCCCGGGTAGGATGGGATATACGGCGCAACAGGCGCATTTCTGACGATGTTGATATCATCTCCGTAATAGTACTGAAGTATCTCGTAGGGGGTATATCCGCTGTTTGCAAGCGGTACTGTCCCCCACTGGGAAAGGCCTTCGCAGGTAACGGTAGTTCCGTTGCAGAACTGCGTGAAAAGCGGCTCGATATCGCCCTGCCGTACAACATAGTTGTTGAATATCTCGTCCACTATCCTGCTGATGTTGTCAAACACCTCCCTGCCGTTTACGAACGCCTGATCGTACTGGGTGGAGGAGGTTATATCGAAATCGTAACCCCTGCTCCTGTACCACACGGTAAACACCCTGTTAAGGGCAAAGGATATCTGC
>JAFSHE010000241.1 GCA_017440445.1 Oscillospiraceae bacterium
GTTGAGCCAGGTCTTGCATTCAGGATAATGGAGATAACCCGTAAGGGTAATGCGATGAAGCTTTTCAACGATGAGATATATCAGGCATTCAAGGACAATAATGTTCCAGAGTGGTATGTTGAGAGCTGTAAGAAGATAAAGTACATGTTCCCGAAGGCGCATGCTGCTGCTTATGTTACAGCGGCGGTAAAGCTTTGCTGGTTCAAGATTAACAGACCATGTGAGTTCTATGCGGCAACCCTTACAAAGCACACAGAAAACATCGAGGTTGAAACTGTTCTCAAGGGTCAGGGGGCAGTAAAGGCTCGTATCAAGGAGATACAGGCTATTCAGAAACCAACCGCAAAGGAGGAGGGAATTGCAGATGCGCTCATGCTCGTAAACGAGATGATGCTGCGTGGTATTGATTTCCTTCCTGTTGATGTAAAGAAATCTAAAGCGGCAACTTATGTTGTTGAGGATGGAAATTTAAGACTGCCCTTCCTTGCAATACAGGGCTGTGGTGAGAACGCTGCTTATCGTCTTAAGGAGGTCATTGACGCGGGAGATTATATCTGTGTTGATGATATCCAGAAACAAAGCGGTCTTAACAGCACGGTAATGGACAAGCTGACGGCTATGGGCGTATTTAAGGATATCCCGCAGTCTGCTCAGATGTCACTGTTTTGATCATAATGTCAATCATGGTGTTGATAGTTGAATAAGGCTGTGCATTATGCTGAAAACTATCCATCCTATTGACAAATTATATGTATTGTGGTAATATAGTAGTGTGATATTATGCTACTACGCTAAAGTGAAATTTAACAAAGAAAGGTTTGACAGACATTGAAAAGATATGATCTGCTTACTCCCGAAGGAACACGGGATCTGCTATTTGATGAATGTATAGCAAAAAGGATTATTGAGGAACGCTTAAGGAACATCTTTATAGGATATGGTTATTCAGAAGTTGTTACACCTGGTCTTGAATTCTATGATGTTTTTAACGGCAAAGTAAGATACTTCCCTCAGGAGTCTATGTATAAGCTTGTTGACGGAAAAAACCGAATGATGGTTCTTCGTCCTGACAGCACTATGCCTATTGCAAGACTTGTTGCTACAAGACTTCGCGAGGAGCCGCTTCCTCTTAAGCTGTTTTATAACCAGAGTATCTTCATGGTAAATCCCAAAAACAGCGGACGTGATGATGAATTTGCTCAGAGTGGTATAGAAATTCTCGGTGGAAAACGTAAGGCAGCTGATTACGAGGCTCTCGTACTGGCTGTGCTGGCACTTTCTGCATGCAGCGAGGAGTTCCGTCTTGAGATAGGTGAGAGCAGTATCTTCCGCCTTCTTGTTGCGGAGCTTGACATTGATCCCGATACTGCTGATAATATTCAGGCACTGATCGAGACCAAGAACTATCCTGCTCTTAATGATGCACTTTCAGGATACAGTGGTACAGCAGCAGATGCTCTCAGAGCGCTTCCCACATTGTTTGGCGGCGAAGAAGTTTTTGCTGAGGCTGAGAAATACATGATAACCGAGGAACTGAAGAAAAAGCTTGCTGATCTGAAGGAAACTTATGACGCTCTCGTTTCTGCGGGAATTGAAGAAATAAAGGTAGACCTCGGACTTGTACATAAGAAGAATTATTATACAGGAATAATATTCCGTGGATATGTAGAGGGTTACGGCTCTCCTGCACTTTCTGGTGGCCGTTACGATAACCTTATCGGCGATTTCGGCAGGGAAGTCCCTGCGGTAGGTTTTGCAGTAAATGTTGAGGCAGCGGCAAAGGTGCTTCTTAAGAATTGCGCTGATGTAAGCCTTACAGCTCCCGCAGATGTACTTGTATATGCCGATGATGGAGCTGAGGTATACGGACTGATACATTGTACGCAGCTTATCAATGAGGGCAAACGTGTATTCAATTCCGTATTTGACACCCCCGAGGCAGCTGCGCAGTATGCATGGTCACATGGAATAAGACAGGTGGATATCGTGACAGAGAATTCTGTATGTTCCATAGATTCCGAAACAGGAGACCCTATTGTAAGGAGTGAGTCAGATGGAGAATAAAAAAATTAGAATTGCCCTTACAAAAGGCAGACTTGAAAATAAGACGGTAGATCTTCTTGACAAGATAGGATATGATGTTTCTGAGCTTCGTGACAAGGGAAGAAAACTCATTTTGTCCATCCCCGGAGAAGATATTGACGTTGTTCTTGCGACGGCAGCAGATGTTATAACATACGTTGAGCATGGCGTCTGCGATATCGGTGTTGTCGGTAAGGATACCATCATGGAGTATGGCGGCAAGTTTTTTGAGATAACCGACCTTGGTTTTGGCAGATGTAAGTTTGCTCTGGCAGGCAAGAAGGGCGATGATTTTTACAGCGGATACGGTGTAAAGACCGTAGCAACAAAGTATCCTAATGTTACCCGTGCATTCTTTGAGGCAAAGGGAATGGATGTGGATATCGTCAAGATAGAGGGCAGTGTAGAGCTTGCTCCACTGGTTTCTCTTGCTGATGGTATCGTTGATATCGTTGAAACAGGTACTACCCTTAAGGAAAACGGACTTGAAGTATTTGAGGATGTTGCTCCTATTTCTGCAAGACTTATCGTCAATACGGTAAGTATGAAGCTGAAGCAGGCGCGTATCGCAAAAATCGTAAAGCAGATCGAGGAGAATTTATAATGATAAAGATTATCAAAGCAGACGGCGCAGAAAAGGAATTTCTCGCCGAGGTTGAAAAGAGAGCTGGCGAGGTAAACTCCGACGTTGAGAAGATCGTAAAGGATATCCTTGCTGATGTAAAGGAAAACGGTGATGAGGCTGTTAAGCGCTACACCGCGAAGTTTGATTGCCCCAATGCACAGTTTTACAGAGTTCCCGACGAGGCTATACAGGATGCTCTGACAGAGTATAATGCAACAAATTCTGAGTTTGTAATGGCTATGCTTAATGCCGTCGAAAACATCACTGCATTCCACCAGCGCCAGAAGCGTGAGGGCTTCTGCGTAACAGAGGAGAACGGTGTTATCATGGGTCAGCGTGTCCGTGGTCTTGATAAGGTGGGACTTTATGTACCCGGCGGTACAGCGGCTTATCCTTCCTCTGTTCTTATGAACGCTATCCCCGCAAAGATCGCAGGTGTCAAGGAAGTTATCATGGTAACTCCTCCATTAAAGGATGGTACTGCAAACAAGGATATCCTTGTTGCAGCAGCGCTTTGCGGAGTTGATAAGATATATCTCTGCGGCGGCGCACAGGCTTGTGCAGCTCTTGCTTATGGTACGGAGGAGATACCCAGAGTATCCAAGATCGTAGGCCCCGGTAATATTTTCGTAGCAACCGCTAAGAAGCTGCTGTACGGAACTGTTGATATCGATATGTTCGCAGGTCCCAGTGAGATACTGGTTCTTGCTGACGAAACAGCTAATCCTAAGTATCTTGCCGCTGACCTTATGTCACAGGCAGAACACGATAAGCTTGCATCAGCTATCCTTATCACCACAAGCATGGATGTTGCTGAAAAGACACAGGCAGAGCTAGAGCGTCAGGCAGCAGAGCTTTCCCGTAAGGAGATAATTGACTTCTCTATTGACAACTACGGTGCGATCATCGTATGCGACGAAATGGATTACGCAGTGGAGCTTGCAAATGCACTTGCTCCCGAGCACCTTGAAGTGGTTACAGCAAATCCCATGGAATATATCGGCAAGCTGGACAATGTTGGTTCTCTGTTCCTCGGTCAGTACTCTCCCGAGCCTCTCGGTGATTACTACGCAGGTCCTAACCACGTTCTTCCTACCAGCGGAACTGCAAGATTTTTCTCGCCTCTCGGCGTGGAGAGCTTCACAAAGCGTTCCAGCTACATATATTATACAAAGGATGCTCTGCTTGATGCGGCTGACGATATCATACTGATAGCTGAGCGTGAGAAGCTGACAGCACACGCTAATTCCATCAAGGTAAGAAAAGAAGATCAATAAAAAGGAGTTCGTATATGAATAGAACTGCTGAAATTACAAGAACTACTAAAGAGACCGACATCAGTGTCTCGCTTGACCTTGATGGCGGTGCAAAGGCTGAAATTAATACAGGCATCGGTTTTCTCGACCACATGCTAACAGCACTTGCTGTGCATGGTGGTTTTACTCTGAACCTTACCTGCAAAGGTGATCTTCATGTTGACGGTCACCACACAGCAGAGGATATCGGCATCGTACTTGGACAGGCTTTTAAGGAAGCTCTTGGTGATATGTCGGGAATCATGCGCTATGGAACTGCATTTATTCCAATGGATGAATCGCTTGCGTTCTGCTCGCTGGATATCAGCGCAAGACCTTTCCTTGTTTTCAATGCCGAGTTTACAAATGAGAGAGTGGGAGAGTTCGATACCTGTCTTACAGAGGAGTTCATGCGTGCTTTTGCGTTCAATGCGGGGATAACTCTGCACCTGCGTGTAGAGTACGGCAGCAACGACCACCACAAGATAGAGGCTCTGTTCAAAGCACTTGCCTATGCGCTGAAAGCGGCAGTAAAGAGAAATACAGACGGCTCCGTTGTTTCCACGAAAGGAGTTCTGTAATGATCGCAATAATCGACTATGGTGCGGGAAATCTGTTCAGCGTGAAGAATGCGCTGGACTTTCTCGGGCTTGAAAATAAGATAACAAAAGACCCCGATGATCTCAGAAATGCGGACAAGCTTATTCTCCCGGGAGTGGGAGCATTTGCTGACGCTATGCGGATGCTTAACGAAAGCGGTCTTGTAGAGGTCATCAGAGAAGAGGTTCAGAAAAAGCCCCTACTCGGTATATGTCTCGGAATGCAGATGCTCTTTGAAAAGGGTTACGAGTTCGGAGAGACTGATGGTTTAGGACTTATCAAGGGCTGCGTAAAGCTGATGGAGCCTGAGGGAAACCTCGCAATTCCTCATATCGGCTGGAACGAGCTTGAGAAGAACGAGGAATGTCCTCTGCTTACTAAATGCGGGGAAGGGGAGTATGTTTACTTCGTACATTCTTATGCGGCGGAGTGTGACAGTAAGAACGTTGCGGCATATTGCGACTACGGTATGAAGGTGCCTGCTCTCGTGTTTGAAGGTAATGTGTACGGAGCGCAGTTCCATCCCGAAAAGAGCGGAGAAACGGGACTTAATATTCTCAGATGCTTCTCTGAGCTATAAAAGAGAATATGCATAAAACTTAACTTTTACGCAATTAGATATGCAAATATGTCTGAACCTGCGTGAAAAGCAAGGAGAAAAACATGGTAATTTTACCTGCAATTGATATAAAGGACGGTAACTGCGTTCGCCTGTTCAAGGGCGATTATGCAACTGTTCAGAAGGTAGCGGAAAGCTATATGGACACCGCACGCTCTTTTGAAGCGGCAGGCTCCGAGTGGATACACATGGTAGACCTGGACGGTGCAAAGGACGCTACTCAGCAGAATAAGGAGATATTCCTTGATGTTGCGAAGAACACAGGATTAAAGGTAGAGGTCGGCGGCGGAATACGCACGCTTGACACTGTTGAGATGTACCTCTCTGCAGGAATAAGCCGAGTGATAATCGGCTCTGCGGCGGTGAAAAATCCTCAGCTTGTAAAGGATGCGGTTAAGGAATACGGAGATCGCATCGCTGTCGGAATCGACGCAAAGAACGGCTATGTTGCTACTGAGGGCTGGCTTGAAACATCGAATGTATATTTCACTGAGCTTGCAAAGGCTATGAGTGATATCGGTGTTCAGTACATAATTTTCACGGATATTTCCAAGGATGGAACTTTGTCGGGCGTGAACGCACAGCAGCTTAAGGAGATAAACGAGTGCTGTCCCGCGAACATCATCGCAAGCGGCGGCGTTCATACTATCGAGGATATAAAAATCTGCAAGGAGCTTGGTCTGTACGGCACTATCTGCGGTAAGTCTATTTACAGCGGAAGTCTTGATCTGAAGGAGGCGGTAGACCTTGCAAAGTAATACTGCAAAGAAGCCGAAGCTTGTCGTTATCTGTTTGATCATTGCGGCTGTTGTAATACTTCTTGTTGCGGCGTTCTGTATTTCATTTCCTACCTGTTTTCCGTATTGCGATATGTGGATAATGGGAAAGACTTATGATGAGATAGCGGCTGTTTACGGCGAGACCGAGGGCGGAAGCAATAACAGCCATAGGATAAGCTATTATCTTGGTGAGGATAACGGTTGGGTGATGCCATCGCATCTGCCGCAGTATTATTACATTGTTTTCGATGAAAATGGCCGTGCTTGTGACGCCTATAAGGGAGGACCGATTGGCGGCTGACAGTTTTAAGGTGAGTTATCATGTATAAAAATGATTTCTTCAGCAGTCTTTCCACGCACCCAAGACGTA
>JAFSHE010000027.1 GCA_017440445.1 Oscillospiraceae bacterium
GCAATTCTTCTGCTTATGTAGCCAAGGTTAATATAAAGCTCTTACTTACTCTTTCTGAAAGGCTTTATGTAATAATCATACACCCACATCACGATACCAATCGCCCCAACAGCCAAAGCCATTATGTCGCCGGTTCTGTCGGAGATGGTATTCCCTGTTGCAAACTCGTATATGCAGCCTGTCAACAAAACAACAGAAAGCAGCGTAACCATCTTATTAATAACGCTCAGCGTACAGATAACTATACAATTAACGATAGGAAGTATATATTTCATATTCGTCCATCTCCTGAAAAAGAGATCACATCAGCCTCTGCCATCTGATTTCCGCAGCGCGACAGTTCTCCCAACACTCGCTTTATTCCGTACTCGGAACAGTGCCAGTTCTCCTTTGTGATTTGCATATCGCCAACCTCTGAAACATCAGTAGGAACAACGCTGATATCAACTCCCTTGAACACGGACGCAAAAAACATCTGACATCGCCTTGCATGAAATCTTTTACACACTAAGATAAGAGAGCTTACGTTGATACGTGCTTTATGCAACACCTCAAACGCAAATTCAGCATTTTCACGAGTGTGACCCGAACGATCTTCACGGATGATATACTCAGACGGAACACCATTTCTGATCAGAACATCCGTATAGAAATCACACTCTGTCTTGTAATCTTTATTGTATATCTCGACCTTATCCTTAACGCCGTTGAAACGTCCCGTTTTAACGCTGAAGCCGCCACCTGCTACGACATAAGGCGCATTTCCTGCACGATACAGCTCTGCTGCCTTTTCGGCTATCTGCGGATAAGAACCACCGACGGTGACTATTACGTCGCATTTTTTTGGAGAATCCTCTACAAAAATAAAATCACCTATATCTGATATGATATTATTCATGAAAAAACACCTTTTTATCAAGTTATTCCCTGCATACCCTCGGAACAATAACACACTTTCTGTCAACCGCAACAAACCCGACCTTTTCGTAAAATGGAATAAGCTCGTCCTCACACAACACAAAAGCTTTACTTGGCAAAAGATACGTGCATACACTCCTTATAAGTCCTGAAGCCGTTCCCTTTCCACGTTCAGACCGTGCTGTTGCCACCTGTGAAATAAGCGCTTCTCCTTTCAAATCGTGCTGAACTGTTACAGTAGAACATCCATCCAGCACATAACACTTTGTTATCCCATGGCGTATCCTGTGTGACATATCAAGATACCATGGTTCAAAAGGTATATCAAAGCCATCGCAAAGTATTTTATAGACATCTGAAAGAGATGGCTCGCTGTTCAGAGGACAGCTGTACTCCTCCCCACTGTAACGCATCAGAGTAATATATTTACAATCCGCCTTAAGCGCATCAGAAAGGAGAATACCAAGTTTCTCCGAACAGAATATGTCCGTGTATCCGTTCATCACAAGAAAATCGGATAGTTCATCTAAATCAGTATGCTCTCCGCAAATAACAATTGAGCCATCCAATGCCGACAAAAATAAGTTTTCCTGCCTATAAAAACGGCAGAAATCAAATTTCAAGCCGTAGGCGAGAAACAAAGCACGTATCTTATTGGCTTCAACACCACTTGCGGGGAGGTCGGAAAGCTGCTCCTCCCGCTCTATCCGATATATCATAGCTCAGCGCAGGCATCCGCCATCAGTAACGCTAATGCTCTGACCGCTTCATAATCACTCTGACGTATCACGCAGGAAGGAGAATGAAGATATCTACACGGCACAGACAATGCACAGGTACGGACTCCGCCACGGCTAACATGTATTGCGCCACTGTCGTTTCCTCCTGCCACAAGAGTCTTTGTCTGTACAGGTACGCCCTTTTCGTTTCCTATCTCAAACGCAAGCCTGTATAGCTCACGGTCATATATCGTACCTCTGTCCATATAGGATACAACGCAGCCCTTTCCCAGCTCACAGACACGCTTGTTACCTGAACTGCCGGAAATATCACAAGCGGTTGTGGTTTCCAGGACAAGAGCAATATCAGGAGCAACAGTAAACGCAGCAGCCTTTGCACCTCGTGTACCTACTTCCTCCTGAACTGTAAATACAAACCATGTGTCATACTCAAGGTCGGAATTGATCATATCTATCATTATCTGACATCCTGCACGATCGTCTATCGCTTTACCCTTGACAAAACCATCGCCAAAGCTGAAAAAATCCGTATCGAAGCATGCAGTATCCCCGCGTGATACATACTTTGCCGCTTCATCAGCGGATGAAGCGCCAATATCGATAAGCATATCATCAAAATCAGGAGCTTTTTTTCGTTCGTCAGCACTCTGTTGATGCGTTGCTTTTGTACCGACTACTCCCAGAGTACCGTTTTTAAAGCGCACTGCTCTGCCCATTACTACACGGGGGTCAATACCTCCCACAGATCCGAAGCGAAGGAAACCGCTTTCTGTGATATCGGTTATCATAAATCCCACCTCATCCATGTGGGCAGCGAGCATTACTTTACTTTTAGGAGCTTTTCTTCCCTTTTTGAAAACGATCAGATTTCCGAGATTATCTACTGTTATCTCATCAGCAGTTATACGACTTTTTATCAGCTCACGCACTGCGCCCTCGTCACCCGATACTCCGTCTGTCATGCATATCTCTTTCAGTGCTTCAAGCATCGATATCACCTCCTGCATATTCACATATCAGCCTTGCAGCATACTCAATATCATTCACATCCATCGTTTCAATCGATGTGTGCATATAACGTATCGGAACAGAAACAGTGCAGCATTTTACTCCGTCACGTGACACAGAAATAGCATCGGCATTAGTTCCGGTCGAAGAAGGCATTACTTCCATTGTATAAGGAATATCGCTGCTTTCAGCAAGCTCACGGAGCTTTTCGGTCATACTTCTGTCAAGCACTGCTGATGCTCCTATCATTGCACCGCTGCCCAGCTCCGCAGTTTCATGCACAGCACTGTCGGGAGTTCTTCCGAAAGAAACATCAACAGCTATCGCTTCATCAGGCGCAAGTCTGAACGCTGCCATTTTTACGCCACGCTCTCCTGTTTCTTCCTGTGCAGAAAAGCACACTGCGATATTATATCTCAATCTACGCTCTTTAAGTAGCTCCAGAGCACGAAGTATGACGCACACTCCGCTTCTGTCATCGAGCGACGGAGCGGACACAAGATTCCCTATTTCACGAAAACGGGAAACTACTGTTACCCTATCACCAAGCGAAACTACTCTTTCAGCTTCTTCCTTTGTCATACCGATATCTACCGATATCTCCCCGACCTCGGGAACCTTGCTATGGTCAGAGGAAACATGAGGCGGAAGTGTACACACTACACCGTTTATCTGCTGCTTTCCATGCACTATAACCGTCTGAGCAAGCATAGTCCTCATATCAAGTCCGCCGCATGCACCGACTTTCAGGAACCCCTCTCCATCAATATAAGTAACTATCATACCGATCTGATCGATATGAGCATCAAGCATGAGCGTTTTCGCCTCGGGATCAGGGGATGAAATAACAGCCGTTACATTTCCAAAGCTGTCTATTTCAGCATTCGGAACATATTCTCTGAGTAACTCCAACGCACACTGGGCCGCAGGAAACTCAGCTCCCGAAACTCCTGTACTCTCCGTCAGTGTACGAAGCGTCTGTTTTATATCCATATCTTATCCTTTCTTTATTGTCTTTCTTATTGGATGTCGGATGACTGTCCTGAGCTTTTCAGGAGCGCATCTGCGTGGGTCCGACAGATAAATCTCATGATGAAATCTGCTTTCAGAAAAATCCTCGGCATATCCGTTTTCAGACAGAAATACTCTCATCTTTTCGATACTTGCAGGTTCATCGTCATAACAGCCCTTATGCATTATCTGAACACACAGACCCTCTGTAAATTTCACAAGTCTTGCTTTACTAAGATCAAGCTGTGGCTTTTTCTTTTGAAGAACAGCTTTAGCCGCTTCAAAGACTTCAGAGGTAACAAACTCGGGCTGCCTTATCATTGATGTCCAGCAAAATCTGTCTTTATCGGTTATATTCATTCCATCGAACATTTCATCATTGACATACCATAATCCCTCAAGCGGAGGAACTACATAATCAAAATATCCCACAGGCTGTTTTCCATTCATCTTTGACATCTTTATTGAGAATGACAGACCATACAATATCTCCATAGCTTCCTTATATTCGGAACAGGTGTTGGGATCACCCTTTCCATCAACA
>JAFSHE010000242.1 GCA_017440445.1 Oscillospiraceae bacterium
GGTAAGCAGCGGCGGGGTCGCCGTCTATCGAACCAAAGTTACCCTGTCCTGAGATAAGGGGATAACGCAGAGAGAAATCCTGAGCAAGACGCACCAACGCATCATATACAGATGCGTCACCGTGGGGATGATACTTACCGAGAACCTCTCCGACAGTATATGCACACTTACGTGTGGGCTTGTCAGAGGTATTACCCGCCTCGTTCATCGTGTAGATGATACGTCTGTGAACAGGCTTAAGACCATCTCTTACATCAGGAAGCGCTCTTGAAGTGATTACCGACATCGCATACTGGATGAAGGAATCCTTCATAGTCTCCTCAAGGTCTATATTTATAAGCTTTTCCGAACTGAAATCAATATCCATTTTTCCTCCTTGGGACGCTGAAAAACAGTCCCAACCAAATCAATCACATTTCCGTCTTTTCTTTCAGGATATTACGCAGCTTTTCCTGAGTATCTATATCAAAACAGCGTTTAGGAAAACAATATGCCTGTCGTCTTGCAACGATAAGAAGCATCGACTTCTCATTTTCAGCAAAATCCAGCATATCCTGACCGAATACGAATACATTCTTAACAGGCTTTATTTCTTCCTGTTCATCTTCTGTATCTTCATCATTTCCCTTAGGCAGAATGATAGTTTCTATCTCAATCCTGTCATCATAGACGGAGGCCGTATATTTTTCTTCATTGGTATCCTTTATTGCTTCTATGACTTTTTTTCTCATTCTTTTTCTGTCAGTCAGATTATAATAGAGATTAAAACCACAGAATACAAGGGCAATATACGGAAATATATTCTTATAATCAAGAATTATCAGCACGATAGCAGCAACCGTTAGTATGGAATACGCAACCAGCATTATAGTGTGCTTTTTACCTGAATATTTCTGCTGAAGTGTTTTGATCGTATCTTCTATCTCGTAAAGAGTATTGTCATAACTGATATTTAACAGTGCTTCAGGCTTTTTTGCCACAACATTCTCGCTGCTGAAATCGGGAATAAGTCCGGGAATAACGATCACTCCTAACCTTATCAGATATCAAGATTTACCGCAAGCTTAGCGTTCTTCTCAATAAACTCACGGCGTGGCTCTACCTTATCACCCATGAGTATCGTCATTATCTCATCTGCCTTAGCTGCGTCCTCAACGCTTACACGGAGCATTGTACGGGTCTCGGGATTCATGGTAGTTTCCCACAGCTGGTCGGGGTCCATCTCACCAAGACCTTTATAACGCTGAACATCGACCTTCGCATTTGGATTATCACCCATAAGCTCAGCGATATATTCATCTCTCTCCTCATCGGAGAAAGCGTATCTCACCTGCTTACCTCTCCACACCTTGAACAGCGGAGGCTGAGCACAATAAACATGACCCTGCTCAAGCAACGGACGCATAAAACGGAAAAAGAATGTCAGCAGCAGAGTTCTGATATGCATACCATCAACATCAGCATCGGCCATGATAACAACTCTGCCGTAACGCAGCTTGCTGATATCAAAATCCTCTGATATACCCGTACCAAGAGCCTTTACAACAGGCGACAGCTTGTCATTATTGTATACCTTATCGGCACGAGCCTTCTCAACGTTTAGCATCTTACCCCAGAGAGAAAGGATAGCCTGGAAGCGTCTGTCACGGCCGCTCTTTGCAGAACCACCCGCAGAGTCTCCCTCTACGATGTATATTTCAGTCTTTGTGGGGTCGGACTCGGAGCAGTCCGCAAGCTTTCCGGGCAAGCCGTTGCTGTCCATTACAGACTTACGCTTTGCCTCCATAGCTCTCTTGGCTGCGTCACGTGCCGCCTGAGAATTTATAGCCTTATTCATTACGATAAGGGCTGTTTCGGGATGCTCCTCAAAATAATATGTCAGCTGTTCTGTTACTATCTTGTAAACGATAGGCTGAACCTCGGGATTACCAAGCTTGCCCTTTGTCTGACCCTCAAACTCACACTCAGGGAGCTTTACGGAAATGATAGCGTTGATAGCCTCTCTTATAGCCTCACCGCTGAAGCCTGTAAAGGGCTTTTCATCTTCCTTCTTCTTAGCAGCCTTCTTTACCTTATTTTTCTCATTTGCCTCTTTATAAGCCTTTGCGTAGTCGTTCACTACCTTGCTGAGAGCCTTTTTAAGACCAAGCTCATGGGTACCGCCTTCGCCAGTGTGGATGTTATTCGCAAATGAACGGAACACCTCGCTGTTGAAGTCTGTTGTATACTGGAATGCTACCTCAACATCTATACCGTTCAGCTCACCATGGATATAAATAACATCAGGATGGAGAACATCCGCACCACGCTTCTGGTTGAGCCATTCGATATAGCTCATGATACCGCCGTCGTACTGCATTACTTCCTTGACGGGATTTTCAGGGTCGCGCAGGTCGGAAAGAACTATCTTCAGACCACCGTTCAGGAATGCCTTTTCACGCAGTCTTTCCTGAAGTGTTTCGTATCTGAATTCAGTTGTGTGGAATATCTCACTATCGGGCTTGAAAGTTACCTGAGTACCTGTGTGGTCAGTTTCGCCTATTATCTTTATCTGTTCTGTATATTCACCACGATCAAAGTGCTGGAAATGGATATTCTTTCCGTCATGTATCTCGACCTCCAGCCACTCTGAAAGCGCATTTACAACAGAAGCACCTACACCGTGCAGACCACCTGCTACCTTGTATCCGCCACCGCCGAACTTAC
>JAFSHE010000243.1 GCA_017440445.1 Oscillospiraceae bacterium
TAATTATAATAGTTAAATATAAGGAAAGGAGTGTTCTATATGATGTTTGAGCCTATCGGTGCAGCGATGGCGGGTGTTATGTCAGGTGTATCCTACACATCCTACGGTGCGGGAATTAATACAGGCAGCAAGGATAAGCTTACCCCCACCGAGCAGATACAGAACAGCGCAAAGCCTGCGGAGGAAAGAAAAAAGGCAGAGCAGGAGCACTCTGCCGTTTCCGATGAGCATGACAAGAAGCGCCGATTTGATTCCTTTGAGTGCGAGACTTGTGAAAACAGGAAGTATCAGGACGGCTCCGATGACTCGGGAGTGTCGTTCCAGACTCCCACAAAGATAGCGCCTGAGCAGGCTGCGGCAAAGGTGCGTGGCCACGAGCAGGAGCATGTTGTGAGAAACCGTGCCAAGGCAGAGCGTGAGGGTGACGAGATAGTTTCCCAGAGCGTTACGCTGCATACGGGTATATGTCCCGAGTGCGGAAAGGTGTACATTTCGGGCGGCACGACAAGGACGACCATAAAAAGCGGCGGGGACAGCGACAAATTCAATGTCGGTATGGAGGACCCCGAAAGCGGTAAGGGCAGACTGCTGGATATGGCGGTATGACCGAAAAACGGATAACAGAGCCGTCGGAGGTAATTCTTCGGTGGCTTTTTTTAGGAAAGGAATTAAAATATGGTTGGAAAATGGCGTCAGCTTCTTCATCTTGAGCCGCCATGCGGCTGGATGAACGACCCCAACGGTCTGTGCTTTTTCGGCGGGAAGTATCATGTGTATTTTCAGTATTCTCCTGACAGTGCCGTGGGCGAGGGCGACCGTGGCTGGGGACATTATGAAAGCACTGACCTGCTCTCCTTTGAGTTTACGGGATATGTGATACGTCCCGATACCCCTGAGGACAGGGACGGAGCTTTTTCGGGCAGCGCAGTTACCGACAACGGAGCGTTGCACATCTTCTATACGGGAAACGTTATGGAGGAGGGCGAGCATGACTATATCACATCGGGCAGGGGAGCAAATGTTCTGTACATCAGCACGGATGATGCTTCGCAGCTCAGCGGTAAGCAGGTGCTGCTGAGAAACAGCGATTATCCTGATTTCTGCTCCAATCACGTCCGTGACCCTAAGGTGTGGCGTGAGGATGGAAAATGGTACATGGTGCTTGGCGCAAGAACCCTTGACGACAAGGGCTGTGTGCTGTTCTACTGCTCAGATGATATGCAGCGGTGGGAGTATGTGCGCAGCGCCTCTGTTCCCGATATGGGCTATATGTGGGAGTGTCCCGATTGCTTCATGCTGGACGGAAAGCGCTACCTCAGCATCTCTCCTCAGGGGGTGGAGCGGGGGAGAACACGCTTTCAGAATCTGTTCCATTCGGGATATTTCAGGGCGGATGACAGCCTGTGCGACTTCACGGAATGGGACAGCGGCTTTGATTTCTACGCACCACAGACCTTTGAGGCCCCCGACGGCAGACGTATCCTCGTCGGTTGGATGGGAATAGGCGACACCTCGTACACCAATAACACCATTCCGCTGGGGTGGCAGCACTGTCTTACTCTCCCAAGGGAGATAACCGCTGATGAGGACGGCAAACTGCTGCAAAACCCTGTCGAGGAGCTGTACAGGCTCCGTGGAGAGCGTATTGATCTCCAGAGCGGAGGCACTGCGGATATCGCACTTCCCTTTGACCTTACCGCAGAGGTCAAGGGCAGCTTTGAGATAGGAATAACCAACGGAGTTCTTCTGAGATACGACAGCGGGGAGGGGCTTTTCTCGCTGAAATTCATGGGCAGAGATATCGGCGGCGGGCGCACCGAGCGCCTTGCAGAGATAGCTGATTGCCATGACATCCGTGTGATAGCGGATATGTCGAGCCTTGAGATATATCTCTCAGGAGGGCGAAAGGTACTCAGTACACGGTTTTATCCCGAGGATGAAACGGTACACGTTGATATCAGCGGTGCGGATGCGGAGATATATCCGCTGGGAAAGCCCTGATACAGCAGAGTTCGAAAAATTATACAGATATGCCGCCACAGTCTAAAAAATTGTGGCGGCTCTTGCATTTTTCGTCAATATGTGGTATAATCTAAAATAGTTTATTATGGGCATTTTGCGCCCGACGATATTAAAATAGTAGGTGTATAAATGGCAAAGGAATCAAATTATAACGATCTTGTATCACTTAAGGGTCCTGACCAGGTGCGTCTGCGCCCTGGAGTTATCTTCGGCTCTGACAGCGTGGATGGCTGCCGTCATTCGGTTTTTGAGATCATCTCAAACTCCATCGACGAGGCAAGAGAGGGCTACGGAAAGCTCATTACCATCACGCTTCATGCGGATAAGTCGGTGACGGTCGAGGACCACGGCAGAGGTATCCCGATCGATTTCAACAAGACTGAGGACAAGTACAACTGGGAGCTTGCATTCTGCACGCTGTACGCAGGCGGCAAGTACAACAACAACTCGGGCGAGAACTATTCCTACGCACTGGGTCTTAACGGTCTGGGTCTGTGCGCTACGCAGTTTGCCTCGGAATACATGGAGGTGGAGAGCTGCAACAGCACATGGAGGTACTCTCTCCGTTTTGAGAAGGGCTTCAATATCACCGATGACGAGCGTGGCTTCAGGAAGTCAAAGGGCGATGGCAGGACAGGCACAAAGATACACTGGAAGCCTGACCTTGAGGTGTTTACCGATATTAATATAGGTACAGAGTACCTTGTGGATATGCTCCGCAGACAGGCTATCGTAAACGGCGGAATAGAGTTCCTGCTGCGCACCGAGACCGAGGACGGCGAGATAAACGAGCAGACCTTCTGCTACGAGAACGGCATCAACGACTACCTGCTCGAAGTAGTTGGCGACAAGGCTA
>JAFSHE010000244.1 GCA_017440445.1 Oscillospiraceae bacterium
ACATCAAGGCGACAGCAGGCAACGGCAAGGCAACCTTCACATGGACAGGAGTAGAGGGAGCAGCAAGATATTCTCTGTCCATATATGATCCCGCAACAAACAGCTACACACTGAGATCCTCTCAGATCACAAGGACAACATATACAGCGTCCAGTCTTACAAACGGCAAGCAGTATCAGTTCCTTGTCAGAGCTTACGTAAACGGCGCATGGAGTCCCTATACAACAGCTGATTTCGTTAAGGTAACACCCAAGGCTTGATCTGAAATTACACGCTGATAATTGATCAGAAAGCACCTCCGGAAGTTTTTCGGAGGTGCTTTTTTGTATTTAAATCGTCAGGTATAACTTGTAATATTAAAACGCAGTTTTTATGATACAGAAAAAACGCAGCCTATTCAGCTGCGTTTTTATTACGTTCTGCTATTTGTTCTGCGAGAAATTCCTGATATCTGTCACATATTCCATCAACATCGTCACCGAATTCCACCTGCTCTCCCTTGTGTAGCCATAATATCTTGTTACACATAGAGCGCACCTGAGGTATGGAATGTGAAACCAGTATCGTAGTAGCTCCGCCATTGATGATCTCTTTCATCTTGGCCTCGCTTTTTTTGCGGAAGGCACCATCTCCTACGGACAGCACCTCATCCAGTATCAGGATGTCGGGTTTTACAAGTGAAGCTATTGAAAACGCAAGTCTTGATTTCATGCCCGATGAAAGCTGCTTGAATGTGTTATCTTCAAAATCCTTCAGCTCGGCAAAATCTATAATATGCTCATAGGTCTCGTCCATGAATTTGCGGGTATATCCGAGCATTGCGCCACGGAGATACGTGTTTTCACGGACTGTAAGATCTCCGTCAAATCCTGATGCCAATTCCAGTAAAGCAGCTATACTTCCTCTGCGCCTAACGTAACCCTGTGTAGGCTCCATTATTCCCGAAATCGCTTTCAGCAGCGTGGATTTTCCCGCACCGTTCGTTCCGATTATACCAAGCATATCTCCCTTATTAAGGGTAAAGGAGATGTTCTTGTCCGCCCAGAAGGAATGCACCTTATACTGGCGTTTTATTTTCCGCAGAATATATTCCTTTATACCTATGTCTTTAAAATCACCTGTCATATAACGGATAGATACATTTTTTACTTCCAAAATACTCATTGCATCCTCCGTTAAATGTAGTACAGAAATTTAGTGTTGTATTTTTTATACATCAGGCATCCGATGCCTACAACCACCAGAACATTTCCAAGCATTAAAAGATGCAGCCACCACGGAGGTATGGTCATAT
Source organism: Oscillospiraceae bacterium (assembly GCA_017440445.1). The sequence goes on from JAFSHE010000244.1 coordinate 1,295, forward strand.
CGATTATTACTTGTCGCAGGTAGGTGATAAAGACATAGACCGGGTTAACGTAGAATATCTGCTGTATCTGCGGCTCAAACTGATCTACATTGTAGAATATCGCTGATACATACATCAGCAGCTGCGTGAATATACTCCAGAGATACTGAACATCTCTGAAGAATACGAACAGGGCTGACAGGATAAATCCCAGTCCTATATTAAACAGCAGAAGGCAAACGATAGGGTATATCAGTAATACCCATCGCCAGGTGAATGTTATTCCGTCGATGATACAAAACAGGATAAAGACCACAAATGTCAGACCGAAGTTTATCAGTGTCTGTATGTTTTTAGAGAGCAGAAACAGATATTTCGGCACATTTACTTTTGAGAAAATTGCTGAGTTGCTGACAAGCGAGGTCATTCCCTGTGATGTTGAATCGCTGAAATATGAGAACACCAGATTACCGCAAAACAGGTATGTGGTATAAAACTCCATATTCCTGCCGAAAAACTCACTGAATACCAGACGCATGACAAAGAGTGTCATCAGTGGTGACAGGACACTCCAAGCCATACCTAGCAAGGTTCGTTTGTACTTCTTTTTAAAATCACGTTTGACCAGTTCTTCAAAAAGGAATTGATGCTTTTTCAGTTTTTGTATCATTAAGTGATATCATTCCTTCTGGTACATGGTTGCATAATATGCCTGATAGTTTCCGGAGGTGATCTCGTCCATCCACTGCTTGTGATCCAGATACCATTCGATTGTTTTCTTGATACCTGTTTCAAATGTATATGCGGGAGACCAGCCTAACTGTGTTGTTATCTTTGTATTGTCGATAGCGTATCTGCGGTCGTGACCGGGTCTGTCCTGAACATACTTGATCAGATCCTCGCTCTTATCGAGGGAGGAGATCAGCAGCTTAACTATCTCGATGTTTGCCTTCTCGTTATTTCCGCCGATGTTGTATATCTCGCCCAGCACGCCCTTTTCGAGAACTGTGCAGATAGCGGAGCAGTGATCCTCAACGTAAAGCCAGTCACGGATCTGCATGCCATCTCCGTATACGGGAAGTGACTTTTCCTGTAAGCAGTTGTTGATCATCAGGGGGATCAGCTTTTCAGGGAACTGATAAGGTCCGTAGTTGTTGGAGCAGCGGGTAATGTTCATAGGCAGACCAAAGGTCTCGTGATATGCTCTTACCACCATATCTGCGCTTGCCTTTGAAGCGGAGTAGGGGCTGTTGGGAGAGATGGGTGTTGTTTCAGTGAACATACCTGTTTTGCCAAGTGCGCCGTATACCTCGTCTGTGGAAACCTGAAGATACTTCACGCCGGGCTTGTATTCACGTGAATACTTGTCATCGGGATAGATCTTCCAGTTCTTCTTCGCTGCTTCAAGCAGAGTCTGTGTACCGATGATGTTTGTGGTAAGGAATACCTCAGGCTCTGTGATACTTCTGTCAACGTGAGATTCTGCCGCAAAGTTTACAACAGTATCAAACTGATGCTGCTCAAATAAGCTTTCAATCAGCTCCTTATCACGGATATCGCCCTTTACAAAGGTGTATCTGGGCTCGTCCTTTACATCTTCGAGATTTGCGAGGTTTCCTGCGTATGTCAGTGCGTCCAGATTTACTACGCTTACATCGGGATATGTCTTAAGCACATACTGGACAAAGTTTGATCCGATAAATCCGGCTCCGCCGGTAACTAGCATTTTTGTCATACTTCTTCCTCCGAAATGGTCTGTAAATAATCTCCGTATTCAGTTTTCATCAGTGGCTTTGCCAGCTCCAGAAGCTGTTCCTTTGTGATAAAGCCCTTGCGCCATGCGATCTCCTCGATGCAGGCAATATACAGGCCCTGACGCTTCTGAATTATGTTTACAAACTGAGATGCCTCCTGAAGGCCATCGTATGTACCGGTGTCAAGCCATGCAAGACCACGGTACAGCTTTGTCACATTAAGCTTGCCACGTCTGAGATACTCGTTATTTACAGCAGTGATCTCAAGCTCGCCTCGAGCCGAGGGCTTGATATTCTTTGCGATGTCTACTACATCGTTATCGTAGAAATACAGGCCGGGAATAGCATAGTTGGATTTGGGCTCAGCGGGTTTTTCCTCAAGGGAGAGTACCTTTCCGTCGTTATCAAACTCCACAACGCCGAAGCTTGACGGGTCGTGAACAGGATATCCGAATATCATAGCACCCTCAGTTATCTGAGCTGCCTTGGTCACAAGCTTGGAGAAGCCTGCGCCATAGAATATGTTGTCACCGAGCACCAGTGCCACATTATCCTCACCGATGAATTCCTCACCGATAATAAACGCCTCAGCAAGACCGTTGGGCTGATGCTGAACAGCATAGCTGAATTTCATACCCAGCTGTGTTCCGTCACCGAGGATATCCTCAAATACGCTGATATCCTTTGGTGTGGAAATGATAAGCACCTCTCTGATGCCTGCCAGCATAAGTGTTGATAACGGATAGTAGATCATAGGCTTGTCATAAATCGCAAGAGCCTGTTTTGATACACCTTTGGTAATCGGATGTAAGCGGGTTCCGGATCCACCGGCAAGAATGATACCTTTCATTGATACGACTCCTATCTTATTTCAGGTTGTTTTCTTCGCCAAAACGACGAATCAGGCTTGCTACCAGTTCTACATCAGCGTCGGAGAGGGACTGGTGTACGGGTAAGCACAGTGTATGGTCGGATGCGAAGTCAGCATTGGGGAAGCTGCCCTTTATACCGTAGTGGTTTACACGGTGCAGGGGGAAGTAACGGAATGTTGTATATACATCATTCTCACGCAGGAACTTTGCAAGGTTGTCACGAACATTATCCTTCACCTGGATGTGGTAGAAGTAGTAGGAGGATGTGCAGTATTCAGGCAGCTCCTCGGGGATGTCCAGCCATGTCAGGTCGCCCAGCAGAGCGTTGTATTTGTCGTGGATCTCCTTACGTCTTGCGATGAAGCCGGGGAGCTTCTTGAGCTGCTCCACTGCCATTGCAGCTGTGATATCATTCATGATAGCACGGTGGCCGTAGGAAGATACATCGTATTCCCACCACTTCTTGTCTACGCTGTTGGAGTAGCCGCTCTTGCTCTCAAGACCGAAGTACAGCCACTTTTCAGCTGCGATCTTCTTCTCGGGATCCTTAAAGTACAGCATGGAGCCATCGCCGCAGACGAGTATCTTCATAGCGTCAAAGGACCACATGCCCATATCGCCGATAGTACCGCATGCCTGTCCCTTATATGTTGAGGAAACGGAGCATGCACTGTCCTCGATAACAACGAGGTTATGCTTCTTGGCGAGAGCCATGATCTCATCCATCTCGCAGGGAATACCACCGTAGTGGATAAGCATGATCGCCTTAGTG
>JAFSHE010000245.1 GCA_017440445.1 Oscillospiraceae bacterium
AGTGGGCAGGTTCAAGCTGGTACTTCCTGCGCTACACAGACAACAAGAACACTGACTGCTTCGCATCCAGGGATAACATGGAATACTGGCTGCCCGTTGACTGGTACAACGGCGGTATGGAGCATGTAACACGTCACCTTATCTACTCCCGCTTCTGGCACAAGTACCTGTACGATATCGGCGAAGTCCCCACAGCAGAGCCTTACGCAAAGAGAACTGCACAGGGTCTTATCCTCGGTCCTGACGGCGAGAAGATGAGTAAGTCCAAGGGCAACGTTGTTGACCCCAACGATGTTGTGGACGAGTTCGGTGCTGACGTTCTGCGTCTGTATGTTCTGTTCATGGGCGACTACGAGCAGGCTGCTCCCTGGAGTGAGAACGCAGTAAAGGGCTGCAAGCGCTTCCTCGACAGAATATGGAAGATGCAGGAGAAGGTAGTGGACGGCGACGAATACAGCGACAAGCTGCGCTCCGCTATCCACAAGACCATCAAGAAGGTATCGGGCGATATCGAAACACTGCGCTTCAACACCGCTATCGCAGCGATGATGACCCTCGTTAATCAGATAGAGGAGGCAGGCTCCCTCACAAAGGCTGATTACAGAAGTCTGCTTATCATGCTGAACCCCTTCGCTCCCCACATCACAGAGGAGCTGTACGAGGTAATGGGCTTCGGCGGCGTACTTAACCAGCAGAAGTGGGTAGAGTACGACGAGGCTCTCTGCGTTGACGACAGCGTTGAGATAGCTGTTCAGGTAAACGGCAAGGTGAAGGCTCGCTTCAACGCTCCCGTAAACAGCGAGAAGGACGCTCTCGAGGCTATGGCGCTCGACCTGCCCGAGATAAAGGCTCTCACCGACGGCAAGACCATCGTTAAGAAGATAGCTGTTCCCAACAAGCTGGTGAACATCGTAGTTAAGTAATCATACCGAGCGCAGTTCTTAAACGGGCTGCGCTCTCACTTAATGAAAGGAAACGACATGAAGAAGATAAACAAGCTGCTTGCGGTGCTTCTCGCTGCGACGATGCTTGCGGGCTGCGCTGCCGATACATCGTCACAGAGTGCGGCTGAAAGCACCTCCTCTGTAAGCACTACGGAGAGCGCTGCAGAAAGCTCCACGACAGAAAGCACTGAGGAGAGCGCACCCGAGGATAGCAAGCCTGAGGAAAGCACTCCCGAGGAGAGTACACCCGAGGAAAGCACACCTGAGGAGAGCGCTCCCGAGGAAAGCACACCCGAGGAGAGCAAGCCCGAGGAGAGTACACCCGAGGAGAGTAAGCCTGAAGAAAGCACTCCCGAAACCACACCGACCACTACGACCGCCCCTCCCGCCGAGGAGCCTGTACAGGAGGAAGTTATGGCAGACAAGATAGTAGCACTCACCTTTGACGACGGCCCCAACACCACCACGACCAATCAGGTGCTGGATATGCTGGAAAAATACGATGTGGTCGCATCGTTCTTCCTTATCGGAAACAACATCAACGACGCCAGTGCAGAGGCGGTAAGACGTGCCTACAACATGGGCTGCGAGATACACAATCACTCCAAAACACACCCCTACATGAACACCATGACCGCCGAGGAGATAATCGAGGAGTTCACCTATACGGACGACAAGATATTCGAGATAACAGGCGAGCGTTCAAAGTTCTTCCGTCCGCCGTACATCGCAGTAAGCGACCGCATGTTTGAGAACATCGATGTTCCCTTCGTTGCGGGAATAGGCTGCAACGACTGGGACGACCGCATCCCCGCAGACCGCCGCACACTGATGATAATGCGCCAGGTAAAGGACGGAGATGTTATCCTTCTGCACGACGCAGAGGGCAACGACCTGACTGTTGAGGCGCTTGATACGCTTATTCCGCAGCTCAAGGCGGAGGGCTACCGCTTCGTTACCATGACGCAGCTTTTCGAGGAGAAGGGCATCGCCATCTCCCCCGATGATTCCAAGATCTACACTAATGTTCTTCAGCAGTATCAGTACGGATGATATAATAACGGGCGACGATCTGTCGCCCGTACATTTTTCCATAAGAGTATGGTCTGTCGTAGGGGCGGTCTGTGGCCGCCCGTGCATCCCCGATATATCAGCGTAATATTTTGTTCCCGATACTTAAAATAACGGGCGACCGCAGGTCGCCCCTACATTTTGTATCCGTTTGTTATGATAAAAAATCGCCGCTCCGATGGGGCGGCGATACGATTTTTGTTTCTGATGGCATCGAGCCATCAGAAACATTGGGGGAAAACTCTTGTTTTCCCCCAAACCCCTTTAGCGCTTAATTGCCATAATGCAGCGCTTTGCGCTGAGTGGTGGGGCTTTGCCCCACACCCCACCAGCCTTTAAAAAGGCTGGACCTAAACCAATCCGCACTTCGTGCGGAACGATCTCCTGCAAACAAAACCGCCGCCCCAATCGGAGCGGCGATATTTCTATGCTTATTACTTCTTCAGAAGTCCCTTGAGTCTTTCCATAGCCTCTGCGGTAGCCTCGTGAGTACCGAATGCTGTCAGTCTGAACCAGCCGTCGCCGTTCTTTCCGAAGCCCGCACCGGGAGTGCCTACTACCTGGATCTCATTCAGCAGATAGTCGAAGAAATCCCAGCTGCCCATGCCATCGGGACACTTCAGCCAGATATAGGGAGAGTTGATGCCGCCTGTGTAGCTGATACCAAGCTCATCGCAGGTCTTTGCTATCATGCGTGCGTTCTCCTGATAGTATGCGATGGTAGCCTTTGTCTGCTTCTGTCCCTCGGGAGTGAATACAGCCTCCGCACCTCTCTGAACAGGATAGGATACACCGTTGAACTTGCTGCCCTGTCGTCTGTTCCACAGGTCAGCTATCTTTACATCCTCGCCCTTGCTGTTCTTCTGGATGATGTCCTCGGGAACTACTGTGTAGCCGCAGC
>JAFSHE010000246.1 GCA_017440445.1 Oscillospiraceae bacterium
AGCGAGAGCGACGTTATGCTCGCTATGGCTTCTGGTGCGATCATCGTAGGATTTAACGTAAGACCTCACCCCTCCGCTGCGGAGAACGCAAAGCGTGACGGTGTTGAGATACGTCTTTACCGTGTGATCTACGACGCTATCGAGGACATCACCACCGCTATGAAGGGCATGCTTGCTCCCAAGTTCCGTGAGGTAGAGCTGGGACGAGTAGAGGTACGTCAGGTGTTCAGGATCACAAACGTTGGTATCGTAGCAGGCTCCTATGTTCTTGAGGGTAAGGTAGCACGTAACGGTCAGGTTCGTATCGTCCGTGACGGTATCATCGTTGGCGACGACCATATCGCAGGACTTCAGCGCTTCAAGGATTCCGTCAAGGAGGTAGCTGCGGGCTACGAGTGCGGCGTCAGCCTTGAGAAGTTCACAGACATCAAGGAAGGCGATATCTTCGAGGCATATATGATGGAAGAATACCGTGACTAATATTTCAACGGCATATTTCTCCGCTCCGTAAGGGGCGGGGATCGACCGTCAGACAAAGCTGACGGAAAGGAGGTCTTTATGGCTAACTTTAATCTGAAACGACTTAATGAAGATATAAAGCGTGAGATATCCGCTGCTGTGGGCGGGGTAAAGGACCCGAGGGTAGCGAAGAATTTCGTTACCGTCACCCACTGCGAGGTAACTAACGACCTGTCCTACTGCAAGGTGCATATTGCGTGCCTTGGCGGAGAGGGCAGGACCTCAAAGGCGGTGGAGGGAATGACCGCTGCGGCAGGATATTTCAAGAAATGTATAGCATCCAGGATAAGGGTAAGAAAGATACCCGAGCTGATATTCCTGCCTGATAATTCACTGGAATACTCAGCGCATATCGAGGAGATAATCGCAAAGCTCCCGAAGCCCGTACAGACAGACGAACCTGAGGCAGACTCAGAGGAGGAAGAGGATGAGGATTGAAGTCAATGAAGCGGTAGAATTCCTGCGCACCCATGACGATTACCTTATACTGATGCACGCAAGTCCCGACGGTGATACACTGGGCTGCGGAAATGCACTGTGTACTGCGCTCCAGAGGATGGGCAAGCGTGCAAAGGCTGTCTGCCCTGACGAGATACCTCACCGCTTTGATTATATGAGCGAGGGCGTAAAGCCGCAGGAATTTGAGCATAAGACGATAGTCTGCGTTGATGTGGCAGATTCAAAGCTGCTTGGCGAGATGAAGGAGATCGGAGACAGGGCTGACCTTTGTATAGACCATCACGTATCGAACACGCAGTATGCGCAGAGATTACTTATGCGTGAGGAGTATGCGGCAGCCTGCGAGCTGATGTACGAGGTGCTTCTCGCACTTGGTACGGAGATCGACAGGATGATCGCAAACTGCCTGTATACAGGTATTGCAACGGATACTGGCTGCTTCAAGTTCAGTAATACAACTCCGCAGACGCATGTTTATGCAGCGAAGCTTATAGAATGCGGCGCTGAGATAGCTCCGATAAACTATTCCATGTTTGAGCTTAAGACCCAGGGCAGATTAAGACTTGAGCAGGAAGTTCTGAAGAATATGAAGTACTTCGGCGACGGTCATATCGCAATGGTGACTGTAATGCGTGAAACAATTGCGTCCATCACGGATATCGACAGCGATGATGTGGGCGCTATGGCGGCTATTCCCCGTCAGATAGAGGGCGTAGATATCGGAATATCAATCAAGGAAAAGAAGAACGGCATACTCAAGGCCTCTCTGCGTTCAAGCGAGAGGATAGATGTATCCGAGATAGCCAAGAAATTCGGCGGCGGCGGTCATGCAAGGGCTTCGGGCTGTTCGTTTACCTGCTCCTACGATGAGGTGGTAGAGCAGATAGTGGCGGCATGCTGTGAGGCGCTTGAACAGGCAGGTATAATATGACAGGTATAATCTGCATAAATAAGCCGCAGGAGTTCACGTCTTTTGATGTTGTGGCGGTGATGCGTGGCTGCTTTCATACAAAGAAGGTAGGTCACGGTGGCACGCTTGACCCGATGGCAACGGGAGTTCTTCCTGTATTTGTGGGAGGAGCTACCAAGGCTGTCGATATCATACCCGATTCGGATAAAAGCTACCGTGCGGGCTTTCGTCTGGGGCTTACCTCGGACACTCAGGATATATGGGGCGCTCTCGCAGAAAGCGGGAGAAATACCGCCACCGATACTGAGATGAAGTCCGTGCTGGAGCATTTCCGTGGAAATATCATGCAGATACCGCCGATGTACTCGGCACTGAAGGTGAACGGACAAAAGCTGTGCGACCTCGCCCGAAAGGGAATAACAGTGGAGCGTGAGCCACGTCCCATAACCATTTCCCGACTGGAGCTTACGCAGTTTGACGGCACGGACGGAGTTATCGAGGTGGATTGTTCATCGGGAACATACATCCGTACACTGATACACGATATCGGTGAACGCTTAGGTACAGGTGCTGTTATGACAAGCCTTTGCAGGACACGTGCCTGTGGGTTTGATATCTCTCAGTGCCATACGATAGACGAGGTAAAGGCTGTGGATACAGATGCTCTCCAGAGCTTCCTGCTGCCCACCGAGGAGGTCTTTTCGGAGTATTTCCGTGTTGACCTTGACGAGGCTCAGCAAAGGCTGTATCTCAACGGAGTAAGGCTTGACGCTGAGCGGCTTTCCGCAAGACCCGCAAACGGAGAGCTTTGCCGTGTTTTCGGCGGAGATAAATTCTACGGAATAGCAAGGATAAACGAGCAGAACGAGCTTGAATCTGTAAAACGTATTCCCTGTGAATAAAACATCACTGAAATGGTGGTAATAAATTGACTGATCTGACATACGGCAGGAAAGTGCCGACTAATAAGACTGCTGTGGCGCTCGGGTATTTCGATGGACTTCACCTGGGGCATATCGGTGTTATCTCTGCCGCTATGGAGCAGAGAGCGCTGAGTACAGCGGTGTTCACATTCAATTGCGACTCCACGCTCCCGAAGTTTGAAAGTCAGGAGGATATCATCTCCTTTGACAACAAGCGTGAGCTTATGGACAGGATGGGAGTGGAGTATCTGTATGCTCCTGATTTTGCGGAGGTCTGCGGCTTCACCGCCGAGGAATTCGTAAAGGAGATACTGGTGAAAAGGCTCAATGCGGGCTTTGCCTGCTGCGGCAGGAGCTTCCGCTTCGGCAGAGGCGGCAGCGGCACTCCCGAAAGCCTTGCCGAGATAGGCAGAGGATATGGAATTTCCGTTCAGGTGGTGGATGACATCTGCCTTGATGGAATACCTATCAGCTCGACCCATATAAGGGAGCTTATCCGCAGCGGCAGGATGGAGGAGGCGAACAGGCTCCTCGGCTACGAGCTGTGGTACAAGCTGCCTGTCGTCCACGGAAACAAGATAGGGCATACATTGAGCTTCCCGACAATAAATCAGATAATCCCCAAGACAAATGTGGTACCGAAATACGGTGTATATAAAAGCTATGTGGAGGTAGACGGACGTCATTACAGGGGAGTGACGAATATCGGAATAAAGCCCACGGTGGAGAACCGCGGCGATGGTACGGGCGCTGTCATGGAGACTCATATAATCGGGTATGACGGCAATCTCTACGGAGAGAAGATATCCGTATCGCTTGTAAGCTACATCCGTCCTGAGATAAAGTTCTCGGGGCTTTCGGAGCTTAAAATGCAGATAGCCGCCGACATGGAAAAGGCTATGCACTGATCTGACTGAAACAGAAAATGAAAGGAACTGAAATAAAATGGC
>JAFSHE010000247.1 GCA_017440445.1 Oscillospiraceae bacterium
ACTGCCCGTTCTGATATATGAGTATCTCTTTCTACGGCATCCGCTTATCGGACCGAAGATATACAGCGCAGATTCAGCTGAACAGGATGACTTTCTGGCGATGGGTCCCATGGCTACATTCATTGAGGACCCCAACGACCGCAGCAACCGCCCGCCTGACCTTAAGGTGACGATACAGTCGCTTTCAAAGGGACTGGAGAGGTTGTTCCTGCGGGCTTTTGTAGACGGGCTTCATCACCCTGATGAGCGTCCCACCGCTATGGAGTGGGAATCCGAGCTGCTGCGTGCATGGGACAGATTAAAGCAGTGTCCCAATCCAAGATGCGAAAAGAAGTGGTTCATCCTCAGAGATGAGAATGAACCCGTCTGCCCGTTCTGCGGTACAAGGACGACCGACAGGATAATCCGTATCGGCTTCAGAAGCGAGATGCGGGGCAGAAAGGGCGTGTTCCGTGACAACGGCGAGACCTTCGTGTACGAAAATATGCCGCTGTTCGACTGGCACGTCTACTCGAACGTCCACAACGATGAAAAGGCAAGCAACGATATGCGTGCATACGTGTGCAGGCATAACGGTATGTGGCTGCTTGTCAATAACGGCATTGAGGGAATGATCTCCCCCTCGGGACGGTTAGTTCCCAAGGGCAGTGCCGTTGAACTAAAGGACGGTGCGGTATTCCGCATGTCAGACCACGAAAACGGTCTGCTGGCAGAGGTAACAGTTACCTGAAACCGTCCATCCGCTCACGAAAGGAAAGATGACAAATGAAGAACTTTGGTTTGACAGACCAGGAAGTTGCCGAAAGTAAAGCGAAATACGGCGACAACAGTATGACCGAGCAGGCGTCCGAAAGCTTCTGGGATAAGCTTAAGGGCAACCTCGGCGACCCGATGATAAAGATACTTATCGTGGCACTTCTCGTAAACGTGGTGCTTGCGATACTCGGTATCACAGGTGTTATCGCAGAGGGTGCACCCGAGTGGTATGAGCCTGTCGGAATCTTTATAGCTATCGCACTGGCAACGCTTGTTTCCACCTTCTCCGAGTACAGAAACGAGAACGCTTTCCAGAAGCTTCAGGAAGAAGCCTCCCGTATCATGTGCAAGGTGTACAGAAACGGCGTTATCACTGAGGTCGCTATCAACGACATCGTTACAGGCGACTGTGTACTTCTCCAGGCAGGCGACAAGATCCCCGCTGACGGTATCCTCGTAGACGGCGACCTTAAGGTCGATCAGTCCGTACTCAACGGCGAGAGCCGTGAGGCTAAGAAGATAGCCGCTCCCGAGGGCTGGACAGACACAGACGAATCCCTCAACTTTGACAACGAAGTGAAGGTGTTCCGTGGCTCCGTTGTATGCTCCGGTAACGCTGTAATGCAGGTTACTGTTGTAGGCGACAAGTCCGTTTACGGTAAGATCGCAAGCGAGCTTCAGGTGGACGATGACCGTGAAACTCCCCTTCAGGTAAAGCTCGGCAAGCTGGCTGGCGCTATCTCTAAGTTCGGTTACATCGGCGGTGTGGCTATCGCAGTTGCTATGCTGTTCGTTACCATCTTTATCGAAACAAACTTCAACCCCGCAAGCTTCTTTATCGTTGACGGCGCGTTCCAGTGGGTAGCTACTATTCAGGCAGTTATCGAAGCTGTAATGCTGGCGGTTATCATCATCGTAATGGCTGTTCCCGAGGGACTTCCTCTGATGATCGCTATCGTTTCCGCTCAGAACATGGGCAAGATGCTGAAGGATAACGTACTCGTCCGTAAGGTTGCAGGTATCGAGACCGCAGGCTCTCTGAATATCCTGTTCTCCGATAAGACAGGTACAATCACAAAGGGCAAGCTTGAGGCTGTCGTATTCATCGACGGTGCAGTACAGGAGTACAAGACCTGCGCTGATATCAAGGGCAAGCTCAAGGATATGATGACCCTCTCCGTTCACCACAACACACTCTCCCTCATTTCGGGCGAGGGCAAGGATATGAAGGTCATCGGCGGCAACGCAACAGAGCGTGCTATCCTCGGCTTTGCGGCAACAGAGAAGTCCTCTGCTAACGTAAAGGCTGTGGGCAACATTCCCTTCAATTCCACAAACAAGTATTCCGCAACTCAGGTAGAGGGCGACTACAACCTCTCCCTTATCAAGGGCGCTCCCGAGAAGATACTCCAGAGATGCTCCCACTACTACAACGAAAACGGCGAGAAGGTAGCATTTGATATGTCTGCCCTCAACGCTAAGATAGACGAGCTTGCAAACCGTGCTATCAGAGTGCTGGCTATCGCTACATCCGAGGACGCTCTCGGTGAGGAAGCTCTCCCCGACAGCAACAACTGGACACTGGTCGGCGTAGTCGGTATCCGTGACGAGGTACGTCCCGAGTCCGTAACCGCTATCGCAGAGGTTCACGGCGCAGGCGTACAGGTAGTTATGATAACAGGCGACCGCAAGGAAACAGCAGTTGCTATCGCAAAGGAAGCAGGTCTGCTGACCTCCGATTCCGATGTAGTTCTTACTTCCGACGAGCTTGCAAAGCTCTCCGACGAGGAGATCAAGGAGAAGCTCCGCAACATCCGTGTTATCGCACGTGCGCTGCCCTCCGACAAGAGCCGTCTTGTACGTCTTGCACAGGAGCTTGACCTCGTAGCAGGTATGACAGGCGACGGCGTAAACGACTCCCCTGCTCTCAAGAAGGCTGACGTAGGCTTCGCAATGGGCGGCGGTACAGAGGTTGCAAAGGAAGCCTCCGATATCGTTATCCTTGATGATAACTTCAATTCTATCGACAAGGCTATCCTCTACGGACGTACCATCTTCAACTCCATCAGAAAGTTCATCATCTTCCAGCTGACCATCAACGTGGCTGCTGTTCTTATCAGCTTTATCTGCCCGCTTCTCGGTATGGCAAACCCGCTGTCTGTTATCCAGATCCTCTGGGTAAACCTCGTAATGGATACACTGGCTGCACTTGCATTCGGCGGCGAGCCTGCTCTCCACCGCTATATGAAGGAGAAGCCCAAGCACCGCAGCGAGCCTATCGTAAGCAAGAACATGATGAGCCAGATCGGTGTTGGCGCAGGATGGACCTTTA
>JAFSHE010000248.1 GCA_017440445.1 Oscillospiraceae bacterium
ATATCCGTCGGTAACTTCATTATAGAAAACTTCATCGACCTGTTTGAGGCGGCGCTCAGCTTCCTTTCCAACACAATGTCCTTCCTGCGTATAGGAGGATTTATCCTTAGCCACGCAGGTATGATGCTGGTAGTTGCGCAGCTTGCAGGAACAAATGTCCCTGATGCCGAGATCACAGTCGGTACTGTAATAACCTATATCATTGGTAATCTCATCGTAATGGGAGTTGAGGGCCTTCTGGTAGGTATCCAGATTCTTCGTCTGGAATTCTACGAGATATTCAACCGCTTTTACAGCGGAAACGGAAAGGGCTTCCGTCCCATTGAGATAAAATTCGAGACCGAAACATAATTCTGGAGGAAATAAAAATGGAAATCGTAATGTTCTTTGCTATGCCGCTTATTGCTGTTGCGGCAATTCTCACACCCCTGTTTATCAACTTAAAGCGCACAAAGGAGCATAAGCCCACTAACAGAAAGCGTGCAGTTATCACAAATATCGCATCCTTCATCGGTGTTATGGCACTTATGACCGTTATCCCCCTGACAGGCGCATTTGCTGAGTCAGGCGAGGCTGTTGCAGCTAACGCAGACGGCTTTACTCAGGGTATGAAGTACCTTGCTGCTGCGCTCTCCACAGGTCTTGCTACCATCGGTACAGGTATCGCAGTAGGAAGCGCTGCGCCCGCAGCTATTGGCGCAGTAAGCGAGAACGACAAGGCATTTACAAAGGCTCTTATCTTCGTTGCTCTGGGTGAGGGTGTTGCTATCTACGGTCTGCTTATCTCCATCCTTATCCTGTTCGGATAATCGCCATGAAATTCTACCTTATAAGCGATAATATCGATACCCGTATGGGCATGCGTCTGGCAGGTATAGAGGGCACAGTTGCTCACACTGCAGAGGAGGTAAACTCTGCGTTGGAAACCGCCTTCTCTAATGAAGATATAGCCGTAGTGCTTATGACCGAAAAACTGGTGGGACTATGTCGTGAACGGGTATACGACCTGAAGCTTAACTGCCGCAGACCGCTGATAGTAGAGATCCCCGACCGCCATGGAAACTCAGGCGTTACAGAAACTATCAGCAGATACGTGAGTGAAGCTATCGGAATAAAGCTGTGATCTGAAAACAGCTTATAACAGAAAGGTTCAATACATGAATAACACCTCTAAAACAGAGCTTTTCAGAAAAGCTATAAGAGAGCAGGCAGATGAGGAGATAAGGACTGTCACGACCGAGCTACGTGAACGCCGTGCCGCTGCTGGCAAGACCCGTGCGGAGCTTGAGGCAAAGGATGCCCTTGAAGCTATCAGAACTGATACAAACCGCATAACAGCACAATTTCGCAGAGAAATATCAAAGTGCGACTATGAAATGAAAAAGTCTATCCTCAACCATCGAAATGACCTGATAAATGAGTTTTTCACTGAAACCGAAACACGTCTTAAGAAATTTGTGGAGTCCGAGGAATACTCTGCATATCTGAAACGTTCGCTTGAAAAAATTCGAACTTCCATCGCACTTGACAGTGCTACGCTTATCTATGCACGTCCGCAGGATATCGACGCTGTACGCACTCTGACAAGCTGTGAGGTAGCCGTGGACAACACCATAAGACTCGGTGGTCTGAGAGCTATATGCCGTGCCAAAAACGTATTGTGTGATGTTACACTGGACGTTGCTCTGGATGATGAAAAACGTCTGTTCACCGAAAAAACAGAGTTAAGACTATAACTCTCTGAAAGGAATGAATCCGATTGAATACTATTTATGCAATAAACGGCCCTGTCGTTAAAGTCGCAGGTGCAAAAGAGTTCTCTATGCTGGAAATGGTGTATGTCGGCACAAAGCGTCTTATCGGAGAGGTTATCGGTGTAAACGACCAGCACACTACTATTCAGGTATACGAAAACACCGCAGGACTGAAGATAGGTGAGCCTGTTATCCCGACAATGGCACCCGTATGCGCTACTTTGGGACCCGGTATAATATCCAATATCTTTGACGGAATAGAGCGTCCTCTGCGTGACATGACAAAGCTTAACGGTGTATTTGTAGCTGAGGGAAGTGCTATTCCCTCCCTCGACGAGGAGCGTGAATTTGACGTTACCGTAACTGTAAAAGCAGGCGACAAGCTTTCAGGCGGTATGATATACTGCACCTGCCCCGAAACTGCACTTATCGAGCATCGCTGCATGGTACCTCCGACAATAAGCGGTACTGTTTCCTACATCGCAGAAAACGGCAAGCACCGTGTCAATGACATAATTATCAAGCTTACCACAGATGACGGCACTGAGATTCCGCTTACTATGGTACAGAAGTGGCCTATAAAGAACAGTCGTCCTGTCACAAGACGTATGCCCATAAGCAGACCACTTATCACGGGACAGAGAGTTATAGATACCATCGCCCCCATAGCAAAGGGCGGCACAGCAGCTATCCCAGGAGGCTTCGGCACAGGTAAGACGATGACCCAGCACCAGCTTGCAAAGTGGTGCGATGCGGATATAATCGTATATATCGGCTGCGGTGAGCGTGGTAACGAAATGACTCAGGTACTGGAGGAATTCTCCGAGCTTATCGACCCCAAGTCAGGCAGACCGCTTACAGACAGAACTGTTCTTATCGCAAACACCTCCAACATGCCTGTTGCGGCACGTGAGGCGTCCATCTATACTGGTATCACCCTTGCAGAATACTACCGTGATATGGGATATCATATTGCTATCATGGCAGACTCCACCTCACGCTGGGCCGAGGCTCTGCGTGAGATTTCAGGCAGACTTGAGGAAATGCCCGCAGAGGAAGGCTTCCCTGCATATCTCCCCTCTCGTTTATCAGACTTCTACGAGCGTGCAGGCTACGCAGAGACCCTCTGTGGTAAGGAAGGCAGCGTAACAATAATCGGTGCTGTATCGCCGCAGGGAAGTGACTTCTCTGAGCCTGTTACACAGAACACAAAGCGTTTTGTACGTTGCTTCTGGGCGCTGGACAAATCCCTTGCATACGCACGTCATTACCCCGCTATCGACTGGAACAACAGTTACAGTGAATATATAGACGATCTTTCAGACTTCTACACCGATAATGTGGGAGCAGAATTCATGAAGCTTCGCCGTGAGATATCAAACATCCTTATGGAAGAAAACAAGCTTCTTGAGATCGTAAAGCTGATAGGTGCGGATGTTCTCCCCGACGATCAGAAGCTGGTGATGGAGACCGCCAAGGTTGTACGTGTGGGATTTTTACAGCAGAATGCCTACCACAAGGACGACACATACGTTCCGCTTGAAAAGCAGCAGCTGATGATGAAAGCCATCTCAAAGCTGTACAACAATTCCCTTGTGGCAGTAAAAGCGGGAGTTCCCATTTCCGACATCATGGCACTGGGCCTTTTTGAAAAGATCATAAAGATAAAATACGATATTCCCAATGACAAGCCTGAAATGTTCGAACAGTACTTCGCTGAAATGGACGAGGCGTTCCGTACACTTGCTGTCATATAATGCTGAGCCTGTTCCTGCCGTTTTTACGGTATCAGGACATTGTGTATCCTTACGGAACAGCAGTATAAAGGAGTTAATGATATGAGCTTACAATACATGGGGCTTAAGGACATCAACGGCCCTCTGGTAGCGCTTGAAGGCGTTCAGGGTGCTTCCTTTGATGAGATAGCCTCCATCCGTCTTGACAACGGTACCGAAAGAATAGGCAGAGTAGTTGAGATGGAGGGCGACCGTGTTATACTTCAGGTATTTGAGGGTACAAACGGTATCTCCCTTAACAACACAAGAACTGTATTCTCGGGAAAGCCGCTTGAGATACCTCTCGCTCCCGAGATGCTGGGACGTATATTCAACGGTGCAGGAAAGCCTATCGACGGACTTGGTCCCGTATTCCCCGAGAAGATGGGCGATGTAAACGGTCAGGCACTAAATCCCGTTGCCCGCCAGTATCCCAGAAACTATATCCACACAGGAATATCCTCTATTGATGCGCTTATGACGCTTATCCGCGGACAGAAGCTGCCTATCTTTTCAGGCTCGGGTCTGTCCCACAACAAGCTTGCTGTACAGATAGTACGTCAGGCTAAGATAGCCGACGAAAGCGGTGCGGATTTTGCCGTTGTGTTTGCCGCTATGGGCGTTCAGAACGACGTTGCGGAATACTTCCGCCGCTCCTTCGAAGAAAACGGCGCTATCGAGCGTGTTGCGATGTTCCTTAACCTTTCAAACGACCCTATCATTGAGCGTATCCTGACGCCGATGTGCGCACTCACTGCCGCAGAATATCTCGCATACGAGAAGAATATGCATATCCTCGTTATCATGACAGATATGACCTCCTACGCCGAGGCGCTGCGTGAATTCTCCTCATCCAAGGGCGAGATCCCCGGAAGAAAGGGATATCCAGGTTATCTTTACTCAAACCTTGCCGCTCTGTATGAGCGTGCAGGAGTTGTAGAGGGCAGCACAGGCTCCGTTACACAGATACCCATCCTTACCATGCCGAATGACGATATTACACATCCTATCCCCGACCTTACGGCATACATCACCGAGGGTCAGATAGTATTCGACCGTGACCTTGACCAGCGTGGAGTATATCCGGGACTTTCCGTACTTCTTTCGCTGTCACGTCTGATGAAGGACGGTATAGGCGAGGGCTACACAAGAGCAGACCATTCTGCTGTTTCCAATCAGCTTTTCGCTGCGTATGCAAGAGTGCAGGATGCCCGCTCGCTCGCCTCAGTAATCGGCGAGGATGAACTTTCCGAAACCGACCGTGCATACATGGCATTCGGCAGACTGTTCGAGGATAACTTCCTCAATCAGGGCTTTGATGAAAACCGCTCCATGAATGACACATTGGAGCTTGGCTGGGACCTGCTGTGCTCGCTCCCGAAATCAGAGCTTGACCGTATCGACGACAAGCTGCTGGCTGAAAAATACGACCCCGCAAGGGCTGAACGTTTCAACAAAAAAACACAGGAGGAATAATTATCCTCACTTGATATCACGGGAAAGGAGCTGATATTTCTGGCTGAACAGATATTCCCAACCAAAGGAAACCTGATAAAGGCAAAGCGCTCTCTTAAACAGGCGAAAATGGGCTACGAGCTTATGGACAGGAAGCGAAACATCCTCATCCGAGAGATGGTAGAGCTTACCGACGCTGCAAAGGAGCTTCGTGACAGCATAGATGAAACTTATACTGCCGCATACAAGGCACTTCAGCGTGCAAATATCTCCATGGGTGTGGTCAGCGATATCGCAGATACCTTCCCTGTGGACGATTCGCTGTCGCTGTCTGTGCGCAGCGTAATGGGCGTAGAGCTTCCCCGTCTTACTGCGGAAAAGCAGGAGAACGAGATATGTTACAGCATGTATCAGACGAACTCCAGCTTTGATACGGCATACATCAGCTTCAACCGTGCAAAGGAGCTTACCGTAAAGCTTGCTGAGATAGAAAACAGCATCTATCGTCTTGCAATCGCAATTAAAAAGACGCAGAAGCGTGCAAATGCCCTTAAAAATATCATGATACCAAAGTTTGAGAACATGGTACGATACATCACCAATGCGCTTGAAGAAAAAGAGCGTGAGGAATTCTCAAGACAGAAGGTAATCAAGAAGGCAAAGCTGAAAAAACAAGGATAAAAACTATGACCGAGAAGTTTCCTTCCCGGTCATTTTGTTGTTTCGTATCAAATTATCGCCTTTTTACTTTATTTCAGCAATACTGCATCTCATTCGTAAGCCGCCTCTGAATACCTCTCCTTTCAGCGATGGCTCTATTACAATATCAGGATTTTCTTTAGACTCCTCGTAATTTGTACGCTTCTTAACAATAAAACTGTCAAGCTCCTCTACTGTCATACCATAATACACATCATTAAAATAAAAAAGATTAGGATAAAAGTCATCGGACGGTATAGGAAAATCAAAATCAGTCAGCACACCGTCTTTAATCATATACAAATCATTGTCACGAAAATCATACCGATACCCAAAAAAGCATTCAACCTGCGGGGGGGTGTTCCAATCTGTAAACAAACCATACCTAGTATCGTCAATGTTAAATATCACCTCATCGGCATAGATAAGGATATCGTACAGTTCATATGGCAGAAGTATATCTACTGGTTCACCTTCAGATAACATAGTATCATCAATGTCGTTATAATATATCTTCTGTGGAAGCATAGATACAAGGATATATTCCATATCACGATCGGTTTCAAATGTATATATCGTCACACCCTCAGGGTAAGTAGGCTCTGCAGGCAGTGGCTCTGTTGTTGTAACGACAGGGGTGGTAGTTATCACAGGTGGATCGGTGACAGGCGTAACTGATGAAGTCTGCGGTGGCTCGGTTTTAACAGAAGTAGTGACCGTAGTGCTTACGTCGGTCTTGACAGGTTCGCTTTGCTCTGTGGTCGATACCGCAGTTGTCTGCACTTCCTCGGGCTCGGTCTGCACCTCAGATGATACAGGCTCGTTTTCGGTCGGCTCTGCCTCAGTCGTGGATAATGTGGCAGATACTGAGCTTGATGATGTTACTGCAGGAGTATCAGCAGATGTTGCTGAGGATGTGGCAGATGATCCGCCGCTTGTTGATGTGGCGGTATGGGTGTCTGATGCGCATGCGCTCAGCATAAGCGTAAATAATACAGATAAGATTATTTTATGTTTCATGTTGCACCTCGGATCGATATTATTGAATGGTACTTATAGCGCCTAACTGCATTATATCACTCCATTCACTATATGTCAAGCATTAATAAAAAACTCCCCTCAGCGAGGGGAGTTCAGTTATTATTTCAGGTTTCTTGGCTGGCGCTTGTGACGTGCCTTGTCGTTATACATCAGCCTGTCTGCAAGCTCGATAAGCTCGTCGATGGTATCCACCGCTGAAAGCGAAGCGCAGTACACACCGATACTTACATTAACGACATAAGGATTTCCCGATGCCGCATTAAGTCCCGCAAGCACCGCATCGAAGTTAGAACGATAACGCTCTGCCTGCTCCTTTGCGTCGCCGCCGCATATCTTCGCTACAACGAACTCGTCGCCGCCGAAGCGGGAGCAGATTATCTCCGAGTCGCCCTTTTCTGCCGCACCTGTGAGAGCATTCGCCGTGATACGCAGCGCCTCATCACCTGCATGATGTCCGAAGGTATCATTAATATACTTCATATCGTTAAGGTCGATGGAAACGATGAATACATCCTTATTCTCCGAAGCGAGGGTAGCAAAGTCCTCCTTGAAATTCTTGTAGAATCCATAGCGATTGTATATCCTGGTGAGATGGTCATGGGTGAACATGAACTCCATCTTGTTATTCAGGAAGCGCATACGGCCATGAGTACGTACAGTTTCAAGACTCTGGTTTACCATCATGGAATATGTATACATCTGATCCTTACACACGCCATTGAATATATAATTCAACACATAATAACCAATAATTGAATCCAGAGAATGTATAGGAACAATCAAAAGAGTATGATTACCATCAATAAAGTCAAGCATATCAGGAATGACATCAGCAGTAGAAAACGTCATACCCTCATGAGGACGATCCTCAGATTCACACTCAACAAGCACATGCATCTTATCCGGATAAGCATCCTCACCCGCAACGGAAAGGTTATCCTTGTCAAGCTCCTCCGAGAAATAACGATAATACTCATCCGTAACACAGACACGAGTCCCATGGAAGCTGTACTTTCTGAGTATCTCACGTGCGTTTTCGATAGTAGGATCAGCCGAGATGCGGTTGCCCATCTCGTTCATACTCTCCTCATATCCCTTCGCATAAGAATACTCACGCACATATTCAAGCAGGGAGTGATTATTCTTCACTGCGTCACGCTCAAGGCAGCCGCAGCTTTCAGAAAAGACAGGTGTGTAATCCAATACTATATCACGAGGAGTAGTATCAGGTTTCAGGCTTATCTCCTCAATGAGATCCACGATAGTCTTGGTAAGCACATCGATATCACGGACAGCGGTAGTTAGACGAGGATCGTGATATTTCTCTATCTCGATACCATCAAAGCCTGTTACTATAACATCCTCAGGAACGCTATATCCTTTCTCTGCAAGCTTCTGGATGACCGCCATGGCCATGGAATCGTTTGCACAGATGAACGCATCAGGCAGTGGCTCGCCGCTTGCGAAAAATTCATCCATGGCAAGATATGTGGGATTATCCCAGAACTCGCCATAGAGAACGTTTTTATCCTCCAGCACCAACCCATGACGTGCCATTACATCACGGCAGCTATCTATACGTGTCTGTGAAAAATCATTGTTACGCATGCCTGCCATGTGAATAATATTCTTACAGCTATGCTTGGTGATAACATGCTCCACAAGCTGGCCAAACGCATCACCGTAGCTGAATGAGATATAGAATGCACCATCAATAGGTCTGTCTACCGTTATAACAGGAACATTATGCTGAATACACCTTTCAGCAACCCTCTGATATATCTCAAGCTGTCCGTCACAACAGGGCATCAACACCATGACATCCAGCATATCGTAATTTATCATTTCATATATGGACGCCGCACCCTTATTGGGTAGTGTATCGTAATACAGATCCTCAAAGCAGTGATACACCAGCATGCGCCATTTTTCACGGGGAATAAGTCTTTGAACAAGGCTGTCGACAATTGGTTTTATCGGCTCCTTATGCATTACTGCGCAGCAGAAACCAATCATCAGATGATCATTAGTCACAACACATCCCCCTTTAGCGGTCTTTTTGTACAGATTAAATATATTTTCCTCACAGCATATAAATATGCTTATAGACATTTTACCACACCGTTTCAAAAAAATCAAGTGTTTATCAATAAATAATAGACTATAACAGTTAATTTTTACAAAAAACAGCAGGAGCTTAGCTCCTGCTGTAAATATAATATTCGGTGCATGTCATCTGAAACCATAAAGCTGTACCTGCTCAAAACCATCGAGAAGCTCGCCTGACATTTTGAATGCGTTCTCAACGCCTCTGGCTACACATTCGATAGGATTATCCGCCACAAAGCACGGAGCGCCAACGTTTGCCGATATAAGCTGTGCAAGTCCTCCAAGAAGCGCTCCACCGCCAGTAAGGGTAATTCCGTTGCTGAGAATATCTCCCACCAGCTCGGGGGGAGCACTTTCCAGCACCAACTTTATCTGGTCTACTATCTCCATAGCGCTCTCATGGATAGCCTCATCTATATCAAGATCGCTTATCTCCACGCTCTCGGGAAGTCCCTTGATAAGATTGCGTCCCCTTACGATCATCTTCTTGCTGCCGTCGGGGTCGTAAACATTTGCTATCTCCATCTTTGCCTTTTCGGCTGTCTTTTCACCAATGAGTATCTTATACTTCTGAGTTATATGACGTATTATCGCACCGTCAAACTTATTTCCCGCCATTTTCACAGAACGGCTTGCAACTATACCGTTAAAGGATACTATCGCAACATCCGCCGTACCTCCGCCGATATCTACTACCATCGTTCCG
Organism: Oscillospiraceae bacterium; assembly: GCA_017440445.1. Next base: position 9,540 of record JAFSHE010000248.1, read on the forward strand.
CTGGGCTTGGATATATCAATTCCTGCACCGATAAGCGCTGCAATTGGTTCTTCGATAAGATATACCTTTCTTGCATCGGCGGAGAGTGCTGCTTCCACCACAGCCCTGCGCTCCACATCCGTAATAGACGAGGGAACACACAGCACGATACGTGACTTCATAAAGCCTGACCCGTTTACCATACGGACAAACTCCTTGACCATCGCCTGAGTCATATCATTATCCGAGATAACTCCATCCTTCAGCGGGCGTACCGCAACGATGTACTCGGGAGTTCTGCCTATCATCTTGTAAGCCTCTGTACCGACTGCAACCACCGCTTTTTTCTTACGGTCATACGCAACTACTGACGGCTCGTTGAGCACTATACCCTTTCCGCTGACGGTAATGATAATATTGGCTGTACCTAAATCTATTCCTATATCAAGTGCCATTTTAGTTTTCTCCTACACTTCTACACATGTTTGGCGGAAAATTCCGCTATTTATCATTATACCACAATATTCCGTTTTCTGCAACTATTTTCAGCATCTGTGCGTCATTTTATTCCTCTTTACGGGAGAGGAATCTCTGTGCCTCATACATAAGCGCCTGCCGCTCATTCGGAAGCTCGCCGTCCACCACCATCTCCAGCAGATGACGTATCACCTCACCCATCTTCGGGGAGGGCGGCACAAGTGAGGAAAGCTCCTTTCCACCTACCGCAAGCTCCTTGGAAGAAAGGCATGGCTTCTCATCAGCTATCTCCTCCGCACGGCGCATTATCTCCCGCCATTCGGGGATACGCTCCTTTGCAAATTCCTGCTTTGCGCTGTCATCCGCAATATGCGCTAGCATGATATCCCTGAATCTCTCCGTACCATGCTTTGACAGCCTTCTTCTTATGAACTTATCTGTATTCTCAGGCACAAACCCGTGATATCTGATTATCTCACATACTCTCTCCCGCAATGCGTTTGAACAATGAAATCTCTCCAATATTCCCGAAGCAAGCTCTGCACTTTTCTTAGCATGCTCGTAGAAGTGCCACTCGCCTGTCTGATCCTCGCTCTGTGTAAGCGGCTTTCCGATATCATGTAGGAGCATAGCAAGCCGCAATCCATCATCCCTCGGGCAGCTTTCGGCAGCCTTTACAAGGTGTTCGTACAGCGTCAGAGAATGAAACCTGCTGTGCTGCTCATAACCGATGCATGGCGCAAGCTCGGGGATTATCTCGGCAAAAACCTCGGGATAGCTCCGCAGGACATCACCTACTCTGCCTCCGCACAGCAGCTTTTTCAGCTCCTCTATTATCCGCTCACCTGATACCTGTTTCAGAAGCGCTCTGTTTCGGCGCAGTGAATCTGCTGTTCTATTTTCGATGTCAAATCCCAATACCGCTGAAAAACGCAGCGCACGCATTATCCTGAGCGCATCCTCTCCAAAGCGTTTGTCAGGGTCACCGATGCAGCGGATGACACCCTTGCGGATATCCTCAGCGCCCTCGTACAGATCAAAAAGTCCTCGTTTCGGACTATAAGCAATTCCGTTCATGGTGAAGTCACGGCGGGCTACATCCTCTGCCAGAGAGCGGGTAAATCTCACCTCGTCAGGATGCCTGCCGTCTGCATAATCGCCATCGATCCGATATGTGGTTATCTCGATTGGTTCATTCTCATAAAGCACTGTCACCGTGCCGTGCTTAAGCCCTGTTTCTATCACCTTAAGGTCGGAGAAAACACGCATGGTTTCCTCGGGAAGTGCTGAAGTTGTTATATCAAAATCGTGCGGCTGAGCGCCCATAAGGCTGTCACGCACGCATCCGCCGACAATGTAGGCTTCGTGTCCCGCCTGCTCAAGTCTGTCGAGAATGTATATTATGTTCTGTGGAATCTGCACGGTATTCTCCCCCTTTTTCTATATAGATATTGTACCACTTTTTTGGAGGAATGGCAAGGAAAAAATAATACGAAAGCTCCCCCAAGTAGGAAGAGCTTTTTGTATACGCTTTTTAATTATTTCTTTTATGGTCGCAGAATTCACAGAACATTGTGCTTGAAAAATTTAATGTACCACAGTGTTTGCACTTCCAACCATTTTCTTTATTTGGTTCTCTTTTCTTCTTGCAAAACGAACAGATTATACTGGACTTGCTGTTATATGTTCCACAATGCTTACACTTCCATCCACTAGTTTGATTTGTGTTATCTATCAGTTTCGGTAATAATACGTTTAGTATTATCTGTAAAACCGTTAAAACAATAGTCAATATAGACGTGCCTGTTGGACTTAATGAAAAAGATATATATTCAATATCCGTGTGATTTAATGCATTTGAAAAAAAGATTAAGAAAGCAATAAGTAAAATTGTAAAAATTATATTCGCTATTGGCTTATACGTTAAAAAAGCACCTTCAAAAACATCCTGACGTTCATCGTATATATACTTAATATATTTTATAAAAGTAACGACAATAGCCACTAAAGAAAAGAAAAATACTAAACTATAAGCGAATGAGAGTGTTTCCAAATCCGACAAAGAAGTATATCCATAATCCTTGTTAAATTTTCCTAACCACTCAGCACCCTCAAAACCAGAGAACACGTTTAATTCCGCTATTAAGCCGCTTCCAAAAAGCACTTCATAATTCACACTTATTATGGGAGTAAGCATTATTAATAATATAGTAACAAATTGAATTAGTAAAGTTATCAATATCCCTATCTTATTTATTTGTATACCGTTATTACCGGACAAAGATCCAGAAATTAAGCTTTTTTTGCAATACCTACAAACGTTAGCCTCTGCTATAATCTCTTCAGCGCAATAGGGACATTTTTTCATATTTCTGCGTGATAGCAGATCAACTGCTGGTTCTTCTTCGTTTGTTTTAGACTCAACATATGTTGAAGGTGTGTTTAATAAACTTGTATGACAATGTTTACATAATGTCGCATCCTCTAAAATCTCCTCAGCACAGTACGGACACTTTTTTGTACGGCGGCTTTCAAACACATCAGCAACAGGTTCCCGCTTTTCAGGCTGCGGACTTCTATCCAAATCTACCTCATCCTGCTTTTCACCGCATTTTCCACAGAATTTAGCAGTATCAGGTAATTGTTTGCCACAATTCGTGCAGAACTTCATACTATAACCTCCAATATTTTTATAAAATGCTTTGTTCACAATATCATTATAGCCCATTATGGGCTATATGTCAATAGAACAAAACGTTCTAAAGCATAATAAATATATACAAAAAATGGAGGTGCTTTATGTATAGATTCAAACTTATGCGCGAAAGCGAGCTATTAACGCAACAACAAGTAGCAGATAAAATAATATGTAGTCAGCGTGCGTACAGCCATTACGAAAAAGGCGAACGAGATATACCGACAGACACCCTCATCCGCCTTGCAGACTTCTACGATGTATCGGTAGACTACCTCCTCGGGCGAACCGACAATCCCAAGATGAACAAATAAAAATCCCCGCCGCAGGCTAACTGAACGGCGGGAATTTTTTCAAACACAAAAACCGCTCCTTTTACAAGGAGCGGTCTATTGTTATAAGTTACTCGTTATTCGCTATGAATTACTCGTTGATAGCAGTAACAACGCCGGAACCTACTGTTCTACCACCCTCACGGATAGC